>JAZUKS010000044.1:0-17984 GCA_045643405.1 Bacteroidaceae bacterium
AACACAGTTCTTTGCCTTGCAAGTTTCCTGCACCTCATAGTAAGATGCTTTGGTAAGTGATTTGTTCAGAATCTCATTGAAACCACAACCTACCAACTGCTCGCTAACGAGGTTCTGCAACTTATGGCTCTTATCATTGTCGCCCTTCACAGCAATGCAACTGTTCATGGACATAGGAATCTCTACATTGTTATATCCATAAATGCGAAGGATATCCTCAACAACGTCGCAAGGACGCTGTACGTCTACACGATATGCGGGAACCTCCAACTTGATGCCTTCTGCAGTCTCCTCGGTAATCTTCATCTCCAGGCTCTGGCAGATGCTCTTGATGGTCTCACGCTCCAACTTCTTACCAATCAGACGGTCGCAATACTCATACGAGAGGTCTACATTAAAGTTCTTGGCAGGAGTGGGATTAACATCCACAATCTCCATGCTGATCTCAGCACCAGCCAATTCCTTTGCCATCAAGGCAGCCATCTTCAAAGCATAGATCTGGCCATTGGGATCGATGCCACGCTCAAAACGGAATGAAGCATCGGTAGAAAGACCATGACGGCGAGCGCTCTTACGAATCCATGTTGGATTGAAGTATGCACTCTCGAGCAATACGTTCTTGGTGGTCTCATAGGTACCACTACCCTTACCGCCAAACACACCAGCGATACACATAGGCTCTTCAGCGTTGCAGATAGCGAGGTCCTTGTCGCTCAACTTATGCTCAACACCATCGAGGGTAACGAAAGGAGTGCCCTCGGGCATGGTCTTCACAACAACCTTGCCACCCTTGACCATATCTGCATCAAAGCAATGGAGGGGCTGTCCATAGGCCATCATGATATAGTTGGTGATGTCCACGATATTGTTGATAGGACGAAGACCAATGACATTCAACTTATCCTGCAACCACTTGGGACTCTCTTTAACTTGACAATTCTTCAAAGAAACTGCGCAGTAACGGGGACAAGCCTCATTTGCCTCTACCTCAATAGCAATAGGCAGATCGTTATTATCAACCTTGAAAGCATCAACGTCGGGACGATGCAAAGCAGTCTTGTAGCCATTCTGTACCAGATAAGCATACAAATCGCGAGCCACACCATAATGGCTACATGCATCGGCACGGTTGGGAGTGATGTCTACTTCGATGACATAGTCGCTTTCCAGATTGTAATACTGTGCAGCGGGAGTGCCAGGTACGGTATCTGCGGGCAATACGATGATGCCGTCGTGACTGGTACCTACGCCAATCTCATCCTCGGCACAAATCATACCGTTGCTCTCAATACCACGAAGCTTACTCTTCTTGATAGTGAAACACTCGTCACCATCATAGAGTTTGCAACCCAAAGTAGCAACCATTACCTTCTGGCCAGCTGCCACATTGGGAGCGCCACATACAATCTGAACAGGATCACCGCTACCCAAGTTTACAGTAGTTACGTGCATGTGGTCGCTATTGGGATGCACCTCGCAAGTGAGCACCTCGCCTACCACAATACCCTCAAGACCACCCTTGATGCTTTGTACTTCTTCCACACCATCAACTTCCAAACCACCCGAGGTCAAGGCATCTGCCACCTCTTGTGCAGTCATATCGAAGTCTACGTATTCACGCAACCATTTATAAGATATATTCATTTCTGCTTATAATTTTTACAATTTCGGGCGCAAAGATACTATTTTTTTTTGAGATGACCAAACACACATTATTTATTTTATATAATAAAACAAACTGCAATGCTACTTGCGTATGCCGTTTCTACAAACAAACATGACATTAACAATACTCAAAATAGCATATAAAACAAACTAAAAGAGTGTAGTATCACCATGAAAGTAATACTACACTCTTTAAACTATATCATGTTTATTTCTAATCAATTAAAATGGAACAGAATTATCGTTTCCAGAACCAGGCATCATGGGATTATCCTCTGGCAGGAATGGCACTTCGTTGT
This sequence comes from Bacteroidaceae bacterium, assembly GCA_045643405.1. Lineage (GTDB taxonomy): Bacteria > Bacteroidota > Bacteroidia > Bacteroidales > Bacteroidaceae > Physcousia. Next base: position 1,965 of record JAZUKS010000044.1, read on the forward strand.
AAGGAGCCGACGACGAGATTGAAGTATCAACTTCTGAAGGCATAGGCATGTATTGTGTCTCATGAAGATCCTCAAAACGAGCAAACTCCTTACGGAACTTCATTCTAACAATACCCGTGGCACCATTACGATGCTTGGCAATAATAAACTCTGCCATACCTCTCTGGTCGCGATTATCGGCGTCAACCGACATGCCATAATATTCAGGACGGTGGATAAAACATACAATATCGGCATCCTGCTCGATGGCACCAGACTCACGCAAATCGCTCAACTGAGGACGCTTTCCTTCTTCACCATCACGCTTCTCAACACCACGATTCAACTGACTCAAAGCAATGATAGGAATATTCAATTCCTTTGCCAATCCCTTCAAGCTTCGGCTGATGATGCTGACCTCTTCCTGTCGGCTGTTGAAGTTGGCTCCGCTTGCGGTCATCAACTGCAAGTAGTCAATCATAATCATCTTGACATCATGTTCACGGACAAGTCTTCGCGCCTTGGTTCTCAACTCAAAGATGCTCAGACCACTCGTATCATCCAGGTAAACCGGGGCATCGTTCATCGAGTTGATACGGGCATCCAACTGTGCCCACTCGTGAGCATCCAATTGTCCGTTACGCAACTTCTCACCACTAATCTCGCACACGTTACCCATCAAACGACGAACCAACTGTGCGTTCGACATTTCAAGCGAGAACATTGCTACAGGAATCTTCAGGTCAATTGCCATCTTCTTCACCATGCTCAGCACAAAGGCCGTCTTACCCATAGCAGGACGGGCTGCAATAATGATCAAGTCACTATTCTGCCAACCACTCGTCATCTTGTCAATATCCTCAAAACCACTACTCGTACCACTTAAACCATCGGTTCGCGTAGCAGCCTTCTGCACGAGTTCATAAACCTCAGCAATAAAAGGATTGATTTGCTGGGCAGACTTCTTCATGTTGTTCTGCGACAAATTGAAGATGTTCATCTCAGCCTCATTCATCAGCTCGTCAACATCCTGTGTCGTGTCGAATGCCTTGGTCAGCATCGTGCTGGCAAAAGTAATCATCTGACGCGCCATGTATTTCTGCTGAATAATCTTGGCATGATAGGTAATATGAGCCGAACTGGCAACATTATTTGCCAAGGTAACGATGTTATACGGACCACCAGCATCCTCCAATTCACCCGACTGTCTCAGATACTCGGTAACCGAAAGCATATCAACTGGTTTCTGCTGAAGTGACAGATTCTGCACAGCAGTATATATCAATTGATTACGATGATCGTAGAACGACTCAGGCTTGAGTATTTCGCTGACCATTCCGTAGGCATCCTGCTCAATCATCAAGGCTCCAATGACAGCGTTCTCCATCTCAAGGTTCTGAGGTTGGCAACGGCCGAAACTGTCCACCTGAGGAACTTCTACCACCTTCGTTTTACTGTTTTTGCGTGCGGGTGCGGGCATATATATTATGTATTAAGAGGTTAAGTTGATTCTTCTGCTTTTCATCTCAAAAGTGACCACAAAGATACGTACAATATTTAAGAAATGCAAAAACATACATATATATTCTACTTTTTTTTGCAACTTCTATTATAAATTTCTATCTTTGCATTGTAATAAATGGTAATATCAAAACCTCAAAGGAAAATGAAAAAAATTACAAATATCATTTGCTCGATCGCGCTGATGCTTTGCGTCAGTTTAAGCGCACAAGCACAGACTTCTGCAAAAGCCCAGAAGCGAATCGCTTATACCGTGAAGAACTTAAAGCTGAATGCTACCCAAACCAAGGCAGTAACACCCATCCTTTCCAACTATCTGCTCGACATCAAGGTGGCAAAGAAGCCTTATTCTGATTTGAAGGATAAGTACAAGCGTGACATCGACAAGGGACTTCTGACCGATGATGCCGCAAAGAACTTGCTGAATGCAAAACTCACCTTCGATGGCAAGGAGAACGAAATCAAAAAGGCATACGTCAAGAAGCTGGCAGCAGTCATCCCCTACAAGAAGGTGTACTATTGCCTTGACCTCATCAACGACAAGATGAGCAAGATAGAAGGCAAAAAGAACAAAGATAATGACGACGACGACGATTAAGAAAAACAGCCTCAAGGCTTGGTTTCTTGCAATACGTCCCAAAACATTGACCGGTGCAGCAGCCCCAGTGCTGATTGCACTGGCTTTGTGTTATAAGGACTCACTGCTTTACCAACCAGCCCAGGGCGAAACGAGCGTGTTTCAATGGATTCCCGCCGTGCTATGCCTCATGTTTGCATTATTGATGCAGGTTGATGCCAATTTCATCAACGACTATTATGACTGCATCAATGGCGTAGACGGTGAAGAACGACTGGGTCCTAAGCGTGCCTGTGCTCAAGGCTGGGTTTCGCTGTATGCCATGCAACGAGGCATTGCCTTTACCACTTGCCTCAGTTTAGCAATTGGCATCCCAACCATCTTTTGGGGAGGTCTTGAGTTGCTCATCGTAGGCATCCTGTGCGTCATCTTTGCGTTCCTCTACACCACATGCCTGGCCCGTTTAGGTTTGGGCGACGTGCTCGTACTCGTATTCTTTGGCATCGTGCCCGTCTGCATTACCTATTACATACAACTACACACCATCCCCCTCACCGTGCTGATTGTCAGCATTGCCATGGGATTGGTAACCGATAACCTTCTCATCGTCAATAACTATCGCGACCGCGATACCGATGCCAAGTCCGGCAAAAAGACACTAATCGTGCATATTGGCAGTCATGTGGCAGAGTGGTTATATCTTGGATTGGGGGTTGTAGGAGTCATGCTTTGCCAGGTTCTCTGGACAGAAAACCGAATGTGGGGAGCCTTGCTTCCCATCCTGTATCTCATCCCCCATTTCCTTACCTGGCGTTCCATGGTCAAGATAAACCACGGACGAGAACTCAATGCCGTACTGGGACGAACAGCGCTCAACATCTTCCTTTTTGCACTTCTCGTAGCCATTGGGGTGATGATTGATTAGTAAAAGACCCTCTCCTCCCCATAAGGGGCACCTCCCCCTCTATGGGGAGGAGGCTGGCGCGATGAGAAGCTTTAACCATTAACCTATCTATAACCTATAACCATTAACCATTAACCTTTAACCAGTTACCTAACTCCCTTCTTCAACTCATCGGGCGAGTCGTTGGTGAACATGTTCACGTCGGGAGTCTTTTCCGTAAAGATGCTATTGATTGTCTCAACGCCAACTTGGGTTGAGGGATTGAAATCGTCACTTGAGATATACTTCAACAAGGCATACTTCATCTGATTTACAGCGGGATACTTTGATTTCGTCTCAACAGGCAAGGACGTGACAAGGACTCTACCCTTCCCCACTTTGGCTTCGAAAAGCATACCCAACTTACGGGAAAGGAACCAAGTGTCGATGGGTTGCACAATAGGTTGCAGATCTGCCGGCATCCTATCCATCAACATAGCAGGTTGCCTATTGATCAAAGCCCACCATTGGATGTCGCCAAAGTCGTCTGTGGGGAAGTATTTGAAGATGGGATGTTCATTGTCAACATACACGCCCGTAGTGTGAGGTGGTTTCATCTTAAACCACGACGTATTCCAAAATACGGGTGTGAAATACTGCTCAATGCCCTTCCCGTATGTCATCGCCTTGCCAGCATGAACCAGAACTGTTCCTCCCTCATTCAGAACCTGCAATGCCTGACCCGAGATGGTTGATTCACACACAAACACCTGCTTCGAAGCAAGCAAACTGTCATATTCCTCTTCGGAATGGGTAGGATAAACCCACACGTTCCAATGGTTTATCACGCTAATATCCTTGCCGTTGACTTCGCCAAATAGTTCTGCCTGAAGAATGTATTGCGTAGGCTCTGTCACGTTGAAAGTCATCTCATACTTACCAAGTTCCTGGCAACTGCCCATGGCAATATCATCTCCGCCAAACAGGTTTTGTGCCACGATATTACTGTCCTTATCCAGGAACTGAACACGCGCCTTGGTCGTAGTAATTACATTCTCTCCGTAATTAGCCACCTCTATACTATAAGGAATAGATTCGCCACTACAATAGGTAAACCTGGGCATACGGGCCAAAACGGTAATGGGTGAGCACCACTCACGCCAACGCAAGGAGTCTATATACCCCTTCTCTTTCCAGAACACATTCAACGGACCAACCAAAGCAGTACCCTGACCACTATAATCGTTCAGTCCCAACAGTTGGAAACCTGCATAATGAGGCGTTCGGAGCGTCTTTTCCATCTCATACTTGTAACACAACGCTTGCAGTTTTCCGCTTGAGAGAAGAAACTTTGTTGCCATGTTCTGCATGCCATTATCACGCAAAATGTCACGGAAAATCTCAAAGTTCTTCGCCTTGTAAACGCCTGTATACTGAGTTGTTTCGTCAAAATCAGGGAAGGCACACCACTGACCTGTTTCGTGACTGATAAAAGGCTGACTTACCGTATCAATATTAGCGCGGAAATCATCGTCCGACGAAGGTTCCGACTTCGTCCATGGTGCCAAACCACGAGCACCGGCCTTTACATGATACTGGTTCTTGGGTTGCCATGCCCAACTGCCACCCACCGAGGCTCCGGTATAGATGCGTCTGTTATCTTTAGCACGCCAATAGTCCACAAAATTGCTGACCCATTTCACCCAACCGCCAGCAGGTTCGTTACCGCTACTCAACATGGCAAACGATGGGTGATTGCCATACTTATCCACCATGCGTTGAGTCTCCTCCATCAGATACTTGTCAATCATCATACCATTACCCAGCTTGATGCCGTGATTAGGCCACGATGGTCCCTCGGGTTGCAGATAGAAACCCAACTCATCAGCCGCCTCGAAAGCGGCCTCAGGAGGGCAGTATGAATGGAAACGCATGTGATTCAATCCATAGGCTTTACATTGACGGAACACTTTAATCCATGACTCCTTATCCGTTGGAGGATAACCGGTTAATGGGAAACAGCAATTTTCCACCGTTCCACGCACCATCGTCTTCCTTCCGTTCACAACAATATCCCTTCCTTTGGTATCGATATTGCGCATACCAAAAGAAAGCTGAACAGAATCCTTGTCGCCTGCCCAATTCTCAACAACGACATTCATCTTGTACAGGTGAGGATGAAACTCGTCCCATGTCTCAACAGCCTTCTTTGCATTCATAGTGAACGAAAGCGACATCTCATTCTTTATAGATTTCATATCGCCCACATCATCAAAAGTCCGGCAATCGGTATAACACATGAAGTTATAGCAACGATCGTTGGGCACACCATTCGGGAAGTTACCTTCCGTTGGCGATGTTGTACGGTTCACAAAATCCACCTTTACCTGCAGGCAACTATCTTTCACATTGGGGAAAATATCAACGTGCGTAATCTCCAGTTTAGGCAGGGCACGGAGTTCCATCTTGCCGACAATACCATTCCAATTACCCTGTGTTTGGTCCGTCACGCTATGCGAATCCTTTCCTACTCCAACCTTATCAGCATCGTTATCCACCTTGATGCAAATGTCAGCATCTTTCCCTGGCGTAACGAAGTTGGTTATATCATATTCGTGTGCTACAGAAAGTGAGTTCTGCGCACCAACTTCCTTATTGTTTACATAGAGCGTTGTAGTGATGTGAGGGCGTTCAAGATACAGAACAACCCTTTTTCCTTTGAACGAGGAAGGGATACTAACATTTTTGCGATACCAGGCAACACCGACATAATGAAAATCAGGTGTCAAGAAGAACGGAAGCTTGAAATTATCCTCCGTCTGGTATTTCTTCATATAAGGGTTATGAAAGTACGAACTGTCATAAAGCGAACCGGTCCAAACCGTCTTAACGGTTGGTTTGTTGCCCTTGCCACGTTGCAGCATAGACCCCGGCAGTTCTATTACATCTTTGAACTTGGCATTAGGCTTCAATACACCTTTTGCATCCATTTCAAACTGCCATAAGCCACTTAAATCAATGCAGGTTCTTTGCGCAAATGTTGCTAAGGACAGGGTAAAAAATGAAAGGACAAAAACTATCTTTTTCATGTATAAACGACGACTTTTATATTTGTATAACCACATTGCAAAGATAAATAAAAGCACTAACAATAGCAAAGAAACGAATGATTTTTTAGTTTTTCAAAAAATTAATGGGCAAGGAAGTTGCTTTTTCCTATATTTTTTGTACCTTTGCATTCGCTAAACAAAAGCAATGCCACCATGGCTCAGTTGGTAGAGCAACGCATTCGTAATGCGTGGGTCGGGGGTTCGAGTCCCCCTGGTGGCTCAGAAAAGGCATTTAGAGAGTTCAAACAAGGACTCTCTTTTTTTTGTTTGGCAAATTACACATACAGCACGATGGATTCTGTCAAGAATTCCTCATCAGTATAGAGGGTATGCACTTCTATGCGCCTATCTCTTTTAATATCAACTAAAACAATGTCTTAAAATCTGTCTTTAAAAAGAAAGAATTCGAAATCTTGATCGTCAATATCGTTTTTAGATTCATTTACATTTTTTGTACTTAGGTTGTCATTGGCAGAAGTTGTAGAATTACTTGAAGAACGATACGATGATAATGGTAGAGATTGTGCATTGTATTTCGCCCCCGTGCGTATAAAGGTGGTACTTGCGCCAACTGCCTTTTTAACGCTTTGTTCCTCCTTGGCTTTTATACTCTTGCCTTCCTCATCAAAACCGAAGTAATTCTCTGGATCTCCCTTTGCATCAGTACGAAAATCGTAGTTAATGTCTAATTTGAAATTGGAAAATCTCATGGTCTTACTTATTTTTTGCAAAGATAACAAAACTATTTAATAGTACGATGGTCATTTTGAATAATCTTATAGATAAAGCATCTGCAACAATCCCCTTATACTGACCACATTGGATATATCTTACTCTGACAAATGAATAGAGATTTGTAATGTCAAAGGTGTCAAATCACGCCTCAATTGTGTGATGTAATTCTCGTCAAGAAGTATTAAATTATCAATAAGAAACCGAAATTTCTTTACACGAAACAACACACAACAATTCCCCCTAATACAAATCAAAAAGATAAAGACTCTATTTTTGTCAATATTTCAGAATTACAACTTATTGATAATGAGACTTGTTTTCGAGCATTACACGAGGTGCACCTGAGGTGCTTCTGAGGTGCCTGTGCAAATTGCAGGGGCAGCTCGTGCAAACGTAAGGTTCACCTCAGGTGCAGTTCAGAGGAAGGTAAAAGCAATAAAAATAACACAAAATACTTTACAACAATAAGGATTATAAGACAGCGTATAAGCAACATCATCTTGCTTCCCATTTATATTGGTCAGTCTACATAATACGAGTATTAATTATTAGAAACATGTGGTGAAAAAGGCGCAAGGTCAATGATGACCTTGCGCCTTTGCTTTTTGCGGAAAAGAGACGAGGAAAATCCTAATACTCCACTCCGAGTTCCTTAAGACATAAAATAGCAGGTTCAATACCTTGTTTTGCTGCAAGGCGGTACCATTTCACGGCCCCCTCGGTGTTACTCTCCACATAACAGCCATTGTCATACATCCTGGAAAGGAGGAGCTGTGCATTGGCATCACCCTTTTCTGCTATGGGTTTAATTTGCTCAAACGCCTCCTTATACAGTTGGCTGGCTTTGTCTGCACCCTTCTGCTTGCCCAGTCCCTCACCATAGCAAACGCCCAGGAAGTACTTCACGTAAGGGTCGTCATTCTTTGCCAGTTGCTCGAAAATCTGTACGGCAACATCATAATCGGCCTTAACGCCCACGCCATTGACATACATCTTTCCAATCTCAAAGGCAGCGTCCTCATCACCTTCTGTAGCCTTCCGTACAAGTTCTTTGTCATCGGGCAGATTGTCCTGCGGCAAAGTGATCTTTATTTTATTACAGGCAGTCATAAAGCACAGCAGTATGACAGAGGCAAGGATGTTGAATCTTCTCATAAATAAAAATGATTTAATTTGTTGTTGCAAAATCACATAAATTTGTGAAGAGTGCAAAGAGAGAATACGGTTTAGATATATCCGTTACTTTTTTTTCATCAAAATAATATTCAATTTGAATTATTTTTAGTAATTTTGCATTAACAAGTAACGTATCAAATGAAATTTATACTAAGTGCAATATTTTCGCTGTTAGTCTCTCTACATTGTGTAGCAGACCCTATCAAGTTTGATTGTTCCGCTCGCGACGGAGAGAAATATTACCTTTCGGCACAGGTGCCCGATGGCAACTACAAAGTAACGGTGGTTATTGGTTCAAAGAAGCATGCCGGAAGTACAACTGTTCGTGGTGAAAGCAGACGCCTGTTCATTGAGAACGAGACAACCAAAAAGAAGGAGATGCGCAGTTTCACCTTCACCATCAACAAGCGTAACGTACACATCAGCAACCGCGAAGATGTGCGCATCAAAGAACGCGAACGCACCAAACTGAATTGGGATGATGAACTGACACTCGAGATAACAGGCGATTACAGTACTGTGCAACAGGTCACCATAGAACCCGACACGACGGCTACTACGGTATTCTTATGTGGCAACTCTACGGTTGTAGACCAAGACGAGGAGCCATGGGCAAGTTGGGGACAAATGATTACTCGCTGGATGGACGATGGTGTGAGTATTGCCAACTATGCAGAGAGTGGTGAAACGGCTTCAACCTTCATCGGTGTGGGGAGACTGAAGAAAGCGCTCACGCAGATGAAAAAGGGGGATTACATCTTCATGGAGTTCGGGCATAACGACCAGAAGCAGAAGTTTGCCGGTGCTGGCGCCTACTATAACTTTGCCACAGCATTAAAGACCTTTGTTGACGAGGCACGTAACCGTGGTGCATACCCCATCTTTGTTACACCTACGCAACGACGCAGTTTCAAGGATGGCAAGATTCAGGAAACTCACGGCGACTATCCCGAGGCTATGCAATGGGTTGCCGAACGAGAAAAGGTTCCTGTCATCGACCTCCACAGTATGACACGCGTGTTCTACGAATCAATGGGTGAAGAAGCCAGCAAAAAGGCGTTTGTACACTACCCCGCCAACACCTATCCCGGTCAGGACAAACCACTTGCCGACAACACTCATTTCAATCCCTATGGGGCTTACGAAATAGCGAAGTGCATCATTGAAGGATTGCGAACCACAGTACCCGAGTTGTATAGGCATATACGTCCCGAATACAAAGGCTTTGACCCGGCACATCCCGATAACGTGGAAACCTTTCATTGGGTAGATTCCGAGAAAGTAGATATCATAAAACCTGATGGCAACTGATGTGATGATTGATGATTGATGATTGAAGATTGATGATTGAAGGTTCTTTCTCCGCTTTGCTACGAAAGCATCGGGCAAGCCCGCTGAGCGGAAGATTGATGATTGAAGGTTGAAGGTTAGAGCTTCGCCCTTTCCCATCTTGCCGATTTAGGCCTTATGGTTATAGGTTATAAACAGGCTATATATAAGATTGAAATTAAAAAGAAACTACCGAGAATAAAATGAATAAGAAAACTGTTTTTAAGGTACTTGGCGCATTAGCCATCGTATTAGTAATACTTGGAGGCATTGTAGCCTACATTGTCATGTCAAAGCCCTACAAGGGCGAGACAGCATATATCTATATAGATAATGATGACACCAAGGACAGCGTATTGGTGAAACTTGAAGGCATTGGTGCTTCTACTACCGGATTCAAACTGCTTGACAAAGTGAAGAGCTACAATGTACGAACTGGTAAATACGCCATAAGTGCAGACCTCAGTTCATGGGCCATGTTCCGTAAACTGCGCAACGGTCAGCAAGACCCCGTAAACATGACCGTACCCAGCGTACGCACTCTCGACCGTCTGGCTGGTGCAATGACGCGCAATCTTATGATTGATTCGCTCACCGTACTTAATGCCTTGCAGGACAGCAATTACATCGCCAAGTTAGGATATACACCTCAGACGTTGCCTGCCCTCATCATTCCCAACACATACCAAGTGTTCTGGGATATGAGTCTTGAAAAGCTCATGGATCGCCTTGTCAGCGAGAACAAGAAGTTCTGGAATGAGGAGCGCACGAAAAAGGCAGAAGCCCTGAAAATGACTCCCAACGAGATTTATACCCTTGCCAGCATTGTTGACGAAGAGACTGCAAATGATGCCGAGAAACCCATGATTGCCGAGATGTACCTGAACCGTTTGGCCATCGACATGCCTCTGCAAGCAGACCCAACCATCAAGGTTGCAGTGGGCGACTGGTCATTGCGTCGCATTCTTTACGAACACCTCAAGGTGGAGAGTCCCTACAATACTTATATACATACGGGACTCACACCTGGTCCCCTCCGCGTAGCCAGCATTGCCGGTATAGACGCAGTTCTCAACCATGCAGAGCACGACTACTTATATATGTGTGCCAAGGAGGACTTCAGCGGTACGCATAACTTTGCCGTCACCTACAACGAGCATCTGAAGAATGCCAAGCGCTATACCGATGCGCTCAACAAAAGAGGCATCAAATAAGATATATCAAGTTTCACAAAACACCCACCCCATCAGGAGTTAGCGGAAGTTTACAAAAGTCAGCTACCGCTAACTCCTTCTTTTATAAGCGTCAAAAGTCACCTCTCATTATCCTATCCAAAAGAGCAAAAAAGATTATTGTTTTTGACAATTAAGGTGCCTAAAAAGTCCATACCCTTGATTTGTATCAACAAAATACATGTTTTACAACATAAAATCGTGAGGTATTTGGCAAGATCAGCAAAATATGCGTAACTTTGCAACGTCAAACACAGAGACACGCCTAAAACGTGTTAAAAAGGTATTATTTAAACAGAATTCAAAATTAAAAGAAACACAATTATGAAGAAGATTGTTTTTATCGTAATGGCAATGGTAAGTATGTCAAATGTTAACGCTGAGGTAACTGTTCCTGCAGAAGGCAAGTTCACCAAGGTTTACAACTATGACAACGAGAAAGTAGAATACGAGATGAAGAATAACGAAGTAGTCAGCAAGGTTGTCTACAAGTGGAACGAGAATCTCGAGGCTTGGAAGCCTTTAATGAAGTACGCTATCAGCAAAAATGCTGACACTACCATCTTGAGTTGTGGTTACTGGGATGAGAATACCAAGGAGTTCTCTTCAAGCATCTCAATCAAGAGCTTCGCTACTGCAGATTGCATCGACGTTATCGCACTTCCTACTGCTAACGACGACAAGTAAGAAATATCGTTGACAACTGTCAATAGACAACTGTCAATAGGCGACGGTCAACAGACGGCAGACGGCAGACAACAGATAACGGCAACAGTCGAAAGTTGACCATCATCAGAAAACATAGATAAAAAGCAAGGGAGTTGCAAATGCAACTCCCTGTTTTTTTTTGATAATAAATTCTTTCTGCTTTATCGTTAAAAGTAATGCGGAATGGAGTAAAACCACACTATTGGATGCCAAGCCAATCGCGCACCATCTGTCCGGCAATGGAGACGGGTTTGGGATATGGTGGCATATTGTCACTCCGGAACCATCCTGCATCCGAGAGTTCTGAACGCTGGATGGTAATTTCACCCGACACATAAGAGGCGGTAAAACCTATCATCAGACCGCAAGGATATGGCCATGGCTGAGAACCGAAATATTGAATGTTGTCAATTTCAAGACCAACCTCCTCGCGGACTTCACGGCGCACACACTCCTCTAATGTCTCGCCAGTCTCGACAAAACCAGCAACAAGACCGTAATGGTTACTGCGGAAGTTGTGAGCACGAACCATAAGTATCTCTTCGTCCATGCAAGGTTGAGCGCTATCCGATGAAAGAGAATCAGGCATCGTGCAACGCCTTGTTATCCTCACAATAATGGCAGGCGAGAGTTGTGGCCAGAGTTCCTTGCCACAATGCGAGCATTTCTTGCTGATCTCGGTATCCCACTTCATTGGCGCACCACAGCAACCGCAGAACTTGCTATTACTATCCCAATAGAGTAACTCTGCAGCCTTACCGGCTAACTGGTAATCGGCAAAGGGAAGCACATCGAAACTATTGCGCAGATTCATCATGACAAAACCATCGTCAACCAACGGTTCGTCAAGACGTAAAATCTGACAATCATATTCATCCAAGGTTGTCACGACATGCCATGGTTTATATGGGAAAGGAACTGCCTCTCCGCAGGGGATTGACAGTTCCTTTGTAAGCAATATGTCACCTTGACAAAATGCAAAGTATTTCATTTTATTTCTGAAAGATAAATATTCAGAGTACAGAAATACAGAATCTTAACTGATTAAAGACCCAAAGACTTCTTGATATCCTCAACTCGCTTCTTGGCATCCTCTACGCAACCAGCATAGCAGTTAGCGCAACCCATGGTGCCCTTCAACTCGAGATAGAACTTGATCTTGGGTTCGGTACCGCTGGGACGAACGCTGATCTTGGTGCCATCCTCACAGAACCATTGCAAAACGTTGCTTGTCTCGGGCATGTTGAGATCAGTAACATTGCCTTCTGCATCTGTAGCCTTCAGACTCTTGTAGTCCTTAACAAGAACAACCTTGCTGCCGGCAATCTCCTTGGGAGCCTTCTCACCACGGAAGTCTGTCATCATCTGCTTGATTTCATCAGCACCAGTCTTACCAGGACGAACAACGTTGATGGTGTGCTCGAAACTGAAACCGTAGTCAAGATAAATCTGCATCAACAAGTCGTAGAGGGTCATACCCTTATCCTTTGCCCAAGCTGCAATCTCGCAGATAAGACAGATAGATGCTGGTGAATCCTTGTCACGAACCTTATCGTAAGGCAAGAATCCGAAGCTCTCCTCACCACCACCAATATACTTCTGCTTGCCCTCGCTGATAGCAATCTCGCGAGCAATCCACTTGAAGCCGGTATAGCAGTCGCGCAACTCTACATTATTCTTCTTTGCCATGTCAGCAATAACCTCGGTGGTAACGATGGTCTTAACGAGGAAGTCGCTGGGCTTCAAGGTGCCAAGAGCCTTCTTGTTCTCAATAATGTAGTAGCAGAACATCATAGCGGTTTGGTTACCGTTGATGATAATCCACTCGCCCTTAGGATCACGGCAAACGATAGCGAGACGGTCAGCGTCGGGGTCGGAAGCGATAACAAGGTCAGCATTCAACTTTGTACCAAGCTTCATACCCAAGGTCATAGCCTCGGCATTCTCGGGGTTGGGACTGATAACTGTGGGGAAGTTGCCATCGACAACCATCTGCTCGGGAACAACGTTGATGTTCTGGAAACCCCAGCTACGCAAACAGAGAGGAACGATAACACGTCCGGTGCCGTGCATGGGAGAGTAGACGATGTTGAGGTCCTTCTGACGGTTGATAACTTCCTGGTCAACCATAGCTTCCTTAACAGCAGCCATATAGTCGTAATCCATCTCACCACCGATGATAGAGATGAGTTCCTTGTTGCCCTCGAACTTCACATCCTCAATGTTTACCTTATTCACCTCATCGATGATGCCGGTATCGTGGGGAGCAAGTACCTGTGCACCGTCAGCCCAGTAAGCCTTGTAACCATTGTACTCGCGAGGGTTGTGGCTTGCAGTTACATTAACACCTGCCACAGCACCTAACTGGCGGATAGCGAAACTAATCTCGGGAGTAGGACGAAGACTCTCGAAGAGGTAAACCTTGATACCGTTGGCGCTGAAGATGTTGGCAACGCTCTCAGCAAACATACGACCGTTGTTACGGCAGTCATGACCTACAACAACGCTCTGTCCACCCTGGGGAAAAGCCTTGTTGATATAGTTGGCAAAGCCCTGGGTTGCCATACCCACAATATACTTATTCATACGATTGGTACCGGCACCCATGATGCCACGCAAACCACCAGTACCAAACTCAAGGTTCTGATAGAAAGCATCTACCAAAGCGGTCTTATCACTATTTTCAAGCATGGCTTTAACCTCTGCTTGTGTCTCTGCATCAAAGAGGGGATTGGTTGCCCACACTTGTGCTTTAGCCTCACAGGCCTTAATCAAATCTTGTTCCATTTTTCTAATATTTTTAAAGTTAACGTATATATTCTTTTATCCGTATTTTCCAAACTACTCAGTTTAGTTGGGAAACTTATATCTATCGCCAGCCTGCTTGACAATGGCACGACGATAGGTCTCAGGATAGCCAGGACGAGCCACGGGCACTTGTGCGCCACCGGCAGTCTTCTGATAAGTACCGTCCTCGTTGGTCTTCTTTACAGCCATGTCGTTGTACTTGACAATGATAAGCTGAGCCAACTGCATCCATTCGTCGGTCATGCCTCCAGCCATGCGATGTGAATAACCAGAAAGGAAGTCGCGAGCTTCGGTTTCCGACATTTTCAGGGCTTGAGCCTCGATATCTGATTGTGAATTGTTGTAGGTCTTCTCAAGACTATCGCGTACCTTCTGTAACTCAGGGAAGAGCGTACTATAACGCTGGTAAACCATATTGCTCACCCAGTTGCATAACCAGAAAGCAGAACGGAATGAGAAATGGAAGGTGTCACCAGTGTTAGGATGATAACAGATAGGTGCTTCCTTTACACAACAATAGATGGGGGTCATGGCAACCATGTTGGGATCGTCATTACCAAACCACAAACAGCAACCTATATAATCGGGCAACCATGAACGCATCTGACTGACGTAGATACACGAAGCTTGCTGGGTGCTGATGGGACGCTCGTTGAAATACTTCACGCCATCAACTTCATAGGTCAAAGGGGTTGGACGATAAGGCATCTCGTACGGTCCCATGCCAAGGTCGCTCTGAATTTCAAGAGGAGTACCTTCATAATGATCGCGCATCATATCCTTGACATCCTGCACGCTAAGCTTCTGCTTGGGACGAACATAGAGAGGCATCACATTGTCGTTGTTCTTGCCCATTGCATAATCAAGGTACTTGTTCATGTCAAGGTCTGCCCAACGGTTGAAATAACTCCACACACGTGCCTCGCAGAAACGAGCTCCGCTAAAGTCCAGGGGATTGTAGGCATTGGCAAAATCAAAATCCGTTGCTTTGCCTGTGAAATAACCTTTCTCGCGAGCAAAGGAGATGCAATCGTCGCTATAGTACACGCTATCACCTACATTAAAGAATCCAAGTTTCTTATCTATCTTCTTTGCAATAGGTAACTTATGAATACGACTCTGATTAGCATGACCAGAAATGCAATCGTCGGGAATGCGGATAGCTGCCCAAACGCAACCCTTAACGCCTTTGCCCTTTCCAACCATATCAAGAATCCATACCTCGTTGGGGTCGGCAATGGTAAAAGACTCACCCTCCGAGATGTAACCATATTCCTTTGCAAGACTTGTCAGCACCTTAATGGCCTCGCGGGCATTCTTGGCACGTTGCAGGGTGACGGTCATTAACGAACCATAATCCATAATGCCCTCGCCTTCCCAAAGTTCCTCTCGCCCACCCCAGGTAGTCTCAAATACGGTAAGCTGATGCTCGTTTACCAAACCTATCACATTATAGGTTTCTTCCACCTCGGGTATCTCGCCCAGATAGTTATTGGTCTCGTAGTGGTACAAAGACCTCGTCTCGCCAGCCTTATGCTTGGCATGGGGATAACTGAACAGATAACCGTATGCTCCGTAATCATCACTTGAATACGAAACAATGGTACTTCCGTCAGCAGAAGCCTTCTTACCCACGATCAAGTTGGTACATGCCAAAACATCCATACCCCCAAATGGGAGAGACAGAAGAATGACGGCAATAGCACGCAACATCCTTGTAGTGAGGAAGAATTTATTCCTTTTCTCTTTATTTGCCATATTATTGCGATATTATTATGCACATACTCCACGGACATAATCAACATCCGTGGACCTGCGCTAACCGAACCTAAATCTTGGGTTAAGAGAAGTCTTATTTTATAATCAACTTATCACTTCCTGCAGCCTTGAAGCTCATATCCAATCCCTTAACGGAATGAGTAAGAGCACCGAAGGAGATGAAATCAACACCTGCCTTGGCAT
>JAZUKS010000045.1:0-2045 GCA_045643405.1 Bacteroidaceae bacterium
TGAATAACATATAAGCATTATGTATAAAGTTTTTTCACACATATATTTTATTGCAGCCTTTATTATGATGGCTTGCCAGAGTGAAGAAGTTAATGCAATGACACCAGCTCATAATGAACAACAAAATTTGACTATGAATCTGAAAGTGAATAACAGCACCATGAAGGTGAAACTCTCAGACAATGCTGCAACAAAGGCATTGGTTGAACGATTGAAAGGTGGTGCGGTGACATACAACGCTCATGATTACGGTGGCTTTGAGAAGGTGGGAGCACTCGGTTTCTCACTTCCCTCCAACGACACCTACATCCCCACAGAACCAGGCGACATCATGCTTTACACCAGCAACCAGCTCTGCATCTTCTTCGACAGCAACTCATGGGAATACACACCCATTGGCAAGATTGAGGGAATGACCAAGCAACATTTGAAGGATGCCTTCGGAACAGGCGAGGTAAGCATCACACTTTCTCTCGATAACTCTACAGGAGTTGCCTCTATTTCTACAAATCAAGCAAAGTCGAACAACATCTACGCATTGAATGGTCAGAAACTCTCAGAGGATCCTGCAAGAGGGATGTATATTGAAGACGGAGTAAAGAAAACAAAGTAATGAAGAAGTTTTTATTGTTCGTACTGTTTCTCTGTCCTATCGTAAGCATGGCTCAGGAGCAGACAAAGATTGACAGCACCATGATAGTAAGAATCAGCGAGATAGAAGTTTATCCAGAATACCTCACGGAGTATCTGGAGTTTGCCCACAACGTAGGCGCAACTTCCGTCAAGGAAGAGCCAGGAGTGATCTGCATCTACCCTATGCAGCAGCTTCGCAACGATTGTCAGATTCGCATTCTTGAAATCTATGCATCGCAGGAAACTTATCAAAATCACATCAAAACTGCACATTTCCAGACATACAAGCAAGGTACGCTTCACATGGTGAAGAGCCTTGACCTTGTGGACATGCGACAGATGGCACCAGAGTGTCTTCCTCTTATCTTCAATAAAGCAAAATAAAACAATAAAGCAAGAAGTCGCTTGCCGAGTATGAGGTCATCTACATCGGCTATAAACGCACTATTCGACAATAACCGCCCTACCCTCCTTGAGCGATTTGGCTGATGGGTATTCGCCATCGATGTAGCCAAGCAGGACGAAGGCGCGACAAACGAACCCTTCTGGAACACGCCATTGTTCGAGGAGGGTTTTACCGTATTCTGTGCGGAAGGTGTCTTCGCCACGGGCTACAATGCAGGAGGCAATGCCAAGGCTTGTGGCCATGAGCACCATGTTTTCGGCAATGCAGAAGGCGTCGGGGATGCTATAGAGGAAACGCTCCTGACAGAAGATGGCGCAAACCGTGGGAGCACCATAGAAGCCGCTCTTGAGCGCAGGGTCATCGATGATGGAGGGCTGCTCCTTGCTGACGTGACCGCCGGCAAGGTTGGCGCGACTGAAGCCAGCGAGATTCATCTTGCCGATCTGTTCGGCCAGCTCTGCGTTGTGAATGCCGACCACCATACTGCGCTGACCTCCACCGGCATTGGGAGCATAAAGTCCGGCTTCGATGATTTGCTCAAGTGCCTCTTGCGGAATCTGCTGCGAGGTGTAGCAACGGATGGAGCGGCGGTGCTTGATGAGGTATAGAAGGTCGTTCATTGTTCACTTTCCATTTTTCACTTTTACTATTCACTTTCTACCTCCTTCCAGCATTGTGGATCAGGAGCAAAGAACGAATGATGATAGCCGTAGGCCACGGCAGGACAGCCACGGCAGAAGCGGAGGAGTTCGCACTTGGCGCATTTCTCCATCTTTTCGTGCTGGCGATAGACGTTCTCCTTCTCACCATGGAAAATGTCGTAGAGAGGTGTCTCGACCTCATTGGTACCATAACCGAACAAGCGACCCACGAGCGAATCGAACCTGCGGCAAGCCATCACCTGACCCGTCGGGAGGATGGTCATGTGGCAGTTGGCACAGTTGCAGCCATCGTAAATGGTGTCCTTGTCCAAACCCTCGGGGATCCGATAGAGACCTTGCTCATA
>JAZUKS010000046.1:0-23568 GCA_045643405.1 Bacteroidaceae bacterium
CTTTTCTTGTTCCGTAAGGAACGCCATCGTACGGAGTCTGTCACCGGCACCTTCATGTCCTTTACTATATATATAGAAATGACGGTTCGCTTCGTTTTCTTGTACTACAATTACTGTCTATGGAAATCTGTCAAAGAACTATGCCTCAAAAAAAGGCGGATAACGCAAGGGCTCTCTTGTGGGAGAGCTTGTCTCTCGTTTGCGGTTGCAAAGGTACGACAATTTTGCAAACCCACCAAACATTTCGGAAACTTTTTTTAAGAAAAAAGCAAAAAAAGCTTAAAACGAGATGTCAACAATAATAAGAAATCACGCACACCTTATTTAATATATAGAAAAGCTACGGAGAATACTCTATTCGTTGTTCACCCCGCAAAAAGGGCAACTTCCTTTATCGTGTAAGAGCGCTCCACAATTTCCACAGCGAAAACGGGGGCGTATTTTATAAATATAATTGTATATTGAATAAACAAAAAACATCAAATATATAGGATAACCTACGTAGACAAGTGTTGTAAGCGAGAAAAACAAATATAAAATACCCAGAAGGGTTAGTGTAGTCAATAGGTAAAGAACAGACTTAACCTTGGACATCTGACGTAAACAATCGTCAACGGTAGCGATAAAAAACACTAATATCAACCAAACAGAGAACAGGAAACTACCGAGCAATGGTGAAACCGCAAAAGGATTAAGTGTGGGATCAAAATAAAATCCTGCCCATACATGAGGAGCAAATAGTTGAATACTAGAATACAATACTGCCGTTCCGCTCAGGGCTAGACGCAGGAAAGTGGGATATGGGCTGTATATCAATCTAGGAAATAAAGAAGGTAATAAAGCGCCGTTATATTTTCTCTTTTTTTTGCAATTACAAATGTAAAGAAAACGCAGTAAGAAAATGACTATAAGTACCACAACCAGAAGAATGGTTCCCCACACATGGTTTCCACTAAATCTGAAAATAGCAATAGAAATGGGATCATCGGGTGAAACAGATGGTAGAAGTACACTTTCTCTTACCCACCCTTGCGTTTGCTGATCGCGAGCCACCTTTATCCAAACAGAATCTTGCTGGTCCTCTGGCACAATTGCAGTTTCTGCAACAATTAGATTGTCGGACTTATACACCTTGACAGAATCTGGGACAATAGACAACAATTGCGAACGTGAAGGAATTTCCGTACAGAGAGAGAGTGTATCTGCTTGAACAATAAAATTATATCCGACAGTATAATGGTGTTTCTCAACAAAATCAATAGAATCTGAAATATGTTCATCATCAGAGTTCCAAGCATCCGTTCGATGCTTCTGGTAAAAGCATGAACTAAGACTTCCAAGGACACATATAATGTAGAATATATTGAGAAATAATTTCATAAGAGAAACAATAAAGAAATACGGAAGGAAACCAAAGACGAAAAAAATGAATGTGCTAACTCTTTTTGGGATGATGGTCATAATGGCCAACCTCTGGAGACAAAACCTGTACATGACAGTGCTTGCAATCGAAACGCAGAGGGAAAACACGTCCATCAGCACTCTTTAACAATAAAGGTGCCATGGGTTTACCGCACAACCCCAGTTCATAACGTAAGCAATATTTAAGCGTCATAAGTACAACACCAGGTTTCTCTTCCTTTGAGCATTCCATCGCCTCTGCAATAAACGTTGCCCCCTGTTTTTCATAGAAACGACGAGACAAGTGGTTCGACACATTTGCATTGTAATCGAGTTTATCCTGAATATATGATTCCGGATGTATGAGAGATGAACGTACAGAAGAACTAACAGTTTTGTCACGATGATAACGCTCAATACGTTTTTGAATAAGTAATTCAACCATCTGACGTCGCCATTCGGAAAGGATACTGGAAGGTATGAACCAATCCTGAGAGAAACGAGTCTCTACCCTACTATTCACAAATGGTGATTCACCAAGTTTGCCCAACTGCTTAACAATGTTCTCATATTGAGGTGTACGAGCAACAGACAACTCAATAGAGAAACTAGAAGAAACCTTTATCCCATCTTCACATTGTAGCGTAACACAGATAGTATTAGAATTGTACTGGTCATCTTCAAGAACCCATGAAACAGCTATGCGTCGTTGTGCAGTAGGATGTGATAACTGCACAGTAAAAGCCTGATCATAATTACGATAAAGTGGAAGACGAGGCATTAAACCGTCAGGCATATCCTTGGGATACAAGCAATTGCCTTCTACCCTATTAATGCGGACCCCTTGGAGTACAGCATTCTTATCAATAAAACAAAGTCCATCGCCATTGCTAAAAGAAGCAGTACCACTAACAGTGAAACAATTACGTCGGATTTCCTTTACATGTCCAACATACTGTCCTAAACTCTTAGGCGAAAACATCTGTACCATATCGGATGTACGTCCGTTCAGGAAATAGTTAGAAAAACCACGATTAAACGTACGATCCAGTTGAGGAGTAAAACTGATTTGAGAAACTCCAACTGATGAGCGCATATATTCATCTGGATGACGCTTAATAACATCATCAATGGCAGTACGATAGAAAGACGTAACATTCTTCACATAAGCAGAATCCTTTAATCGTCCTTCAATCTTAAAACTAGTGACACCAGACTTTAGCAGATCTTCCACTTCTGCAGATCGATTCATATCGTGCAAGGAAAGCACATGCCTCTGGCGCATCAATTCACCCGTTCGGTTATTACGAACGATGTTTCCTTCTGCATCTATAACATCGAAAGGAAGGCGACAGAACTGTGCACATTCTCCCCTATTGGCACTACGACCAAAACAATACTGCGAGGCATAGCATTGTCCATTGTAACTAACACAAGTAGCACCATGCACAAAAACTTCAAGAGGCATATTGGGAACTTCCTGATGAATGTTACGGATTTCACCCAAAGAGAGTTCCCTCGCTAACACAACTTGTTCAAAACCTAGTTGCTTTAGCCATTGCACCTTTTCTGCCGTCCTATTATCCATCTGCGTACTGGCATGCAAAGGAATTGGGGGGAGGTCCATCTCAAGAAAGGCCATATCCTGTACGATAAGTGCATCGATGCCAATGTCATAAAGTTGAAATACCATCTGACGAACGTCATCAAGTTCACTGTCATACAAGATCGTGTTTAACGTGACATAAACTTTAACGTCGTATATATGTGCAAATTCCACAACATCCGAGATATCGTCAATTGAATTACCTGCAGCAGAACGAGCGCCAAAACGTGGTGCACCAATATACACAGCATCAGCACCATGAAGTATGGCCTCTTTGGCAGTTTCAGCATTACGCGCTGGAGCTAGTAATTCTATCTTTCGCATAGGATATGTCTTGGGTAAATGTGTAAATACTTGCTGAGATTAGTGGATATTATTGATATCGTATGGTGTTTCTTGATAAACGTAATAGTTGAGCCAATTAGAGAACAGCAAATGTCCATGAGCACGCCATGAAACAAGAGGTTCCTGAGAGGGATCATCGTTAGGATAATAATTATGAGGCATATGGATGTCAAGTCCCTTACTCAAATCACGCTTATACTCCGTATCAAGCGTATTTGGAGCATACTCGCTATGACCTGTGATAAAGAACTCACGTCCTCCACGTGCCATTACAATACCCACGCCACTCATGTCTCCTTCTGCAATCAAACTCAGTTCAGGTACGTTTAAGATATCCTCGCGATGCAACTCAGTATGACGGCTATGAGGCATGTTGAAAGTGTCATCAAATCCTCGGAAGATAGGGAGTTTGGCATCCAATGCTTTCTGGGGAAAGATGCCGAACATCTTTTCAGGCAACGGATACTTGGGAACACCATAGTGATAATACAATCCTGCCTGAGCAGCCCAACATATGTACAAGGTACTGGTAACATGCGTACGAGCCCAGGTGAAGATTTCCGTAATCTCATCCCAATAATTCACTTCCTCATAAGAGAGGTGTTCAACAGGGGCACCCGTGATAATCATACCATCAAACTTTTCATCCCTGAGAACATCAAAATCTTTATAAAAAGCTTGCATGTGCTCTACAGGTGTATTTTTGCTGGTATGTGCCTTTACCTTCATAAAAGAGATCTCCAACTGCAAAGGCGAATTTGACAGAATTCGTACCAAATCGGTCTCAGTGGTAATCTTCAGAGGCATGAGATTTAGCACTACGATACGTAGGGGACGAATGTCCTGTGAATGAGCTCTTGATGCATCAATTACAAAAATATTTTCTTCCTTAAGCAATTCTATTGCAGGAAGTCTATCTGGCAATGTTAGAGGCATATTAATATTTTATTTACCTTAATCCGCAAATTAATAAATTAAACAACACTATAATTACAATTCGTTTTGCAACGAAACCGTGGTCAGGCAAGCAGACACATTGTCTATACCACCGCACAAGATAGCAGCATCCGTCAACGCACTGGCAGAAGGAGTGATACTAAGTACTTGTTCTATCTTTTCGTCACTCAACATATTAGAAAGTCCGTCGCTACACAACAAGAACATGTCACCATCAAGCACTTGTTCAGTTATATCATTGATATCAAGGAATGAATCTGAAGCGCCACCACCAATACAGTTGGTAAGGACATGAATATCGGTCTCCTTATGTGTAACATTATACAGAGAATGGTCTGTAGACAACTGACATAGAATGCCATTACGCATACGATACAAGCGGCTGTCTCCGCAACTCATCCAATAAAAGCGTCCTTCATAGAAAAATAAGGAAACCAGTGTAGTCCCC
Organism: Bacteroidaceae bacterium; assembly: GCA_045643405.1. Classification (GTDB taxonomy): domain Bacteria; phylum Bacteroidota; class Bacteroidia; order Bacteroidales; family Bacteroidaceae; genus Physcousia. The sequence goes on from JAZUKS010000046.1 coordinate 4,758, forward strand.
ATCGTACTCAGATTAGGGTCATCATTTCCCAATTCCGTCAGGTAAGCATGCTCCTCCTTTAACCATGATGTCATAATCTCACAGATTTGTTCAGAGGAAAGTTGAGGACGAAGCATCTCAACCTTACGTGACAGTTGTTCTACTGCATCCATGCTTGCCACTTCGCCAGCATTCTGTCCTCCCAAACCATCGCAAACAGCAAGTACATAACGATCATCTGCATTAAGATAAACGCAGGTACTCGTTTCAGCATCACGGAGTGTTTGTTTGGACACCAAAATGGCATCCTCATTTTGTTTACGTACAACACCCGTTTGGCAACTGGCACTTACAATAATTTTAATCATATTCTATTATCTATCACAATATTTCTACACGAAACTCTATATTTGCCAACACAATACGGTCGTTTTGAGTAATCATTACAGGTTCATTAGGAGTTAGCTTTTGACCATTCAAATAAGTACCGTTACTTGACTCGCGATCTGTAATGGTCCATCCTGTTTGTGCTGTATACCCCAATTGCGCATGCGTTCCCGACACATAGTGAAATGAAGAAAGCACGTCACGGTATATACCAAAGCGACGTCCCAGAATGGCCCCATCTGTTCCAGCCAATTGAATGTGCAGACTGTCATTTAAAAGCATCAGTTGAGGAATGCCACTACGTTGGGTAACACCCATTGCTGAAGCCACTACCCTCTCACGCCTGGTAACCGTGACAGATTTGTTCTCATGAGTCTTTCCTGATTCCGATCGCAATTCATCATACCTTACCATAGGAGCGCCACATGACGTGCAACGCAAACCTTTGCCGGGTTTTACACAATGCGAACAATAAAACACCTCCTGTCCGCATTGATCGCAGAAACGAGAGTCCGAATCAATTTCAGATTTACATTTAGGACAGTATATCATATTATATTCGACAATTGACTTTAGAAAATTAGTATACCATTAACTCACCACGTCCTCTGTTTCGCCAGTTATATCTTCCGGCAAAATAGTCTGGTATGCCTCGGGCGTACGCTTACCGCTTGGCATATCCGTTACACGAGCAGAAAGACGTTGCAAAGTTGTCTGTACAAGATTGCGGATTTCGCGTGCATTGCCAAACGAAGCAGTCTTGTCATGACACATCTGCATTATACATTTCATCAAAGCAAGTTTGGCATCAGGAGCCAGCACATACTGCTTCTTTGAAACCATGTTGATATAAATCTGTGAGAGTTCCGCCACCGTATAATCCTCTATATGGAGACGATAATTGAAACGACTTCCTAAACCGGGATTTGCATTAAGGAATTCGTCCATCTCGTTCTTATAACCAGCCACTATACATACAAACTTGCCACAGTCATCCTCCATACACTTCATAAGTGTATCAATAGCTTCACGCCCGTACTGGTCGTTTGACTGACTTAGAGTATATGCCTCATCAATAAACAAGACACCCCCTTGAGCGCGTTCAATAAGTCCATTGACAAGTTTTGGCGTCTCACCCATGTACTTGCCCACCATCGACGCACGACTGGCTTCAATCACCTTACTTGAAGAAAGTACTCCCACACTCTGCAACACCTGTCCCAGTTTACGTGCAACACTAGTCTTTCCGGTTCCAGGATTACCCGTCAGCACAATATTGACCGGTGTCGGTTCAGAAATTCCCAATCCCATACGAGCGCGTTCATTCATGAACATCATCTGGACAGCCAGACGTCGAATGGCTTCCTTGACGCTTGCCATACCCACAAACTCATCCAGTTCACCCAACACCTCTTCCAAAGGACGTGCCACATCAGCCTTCTCACCTTCAACATCGGCCAATGTAATTTCGTACATCTGACTCTCTTCGAACAGAGGATTGCTCATGAGGGTTGTAAGGCGCTTACTTTGGTTGGATATTGTTGATTCGAATACTTTACGTACATCACGAGCATTTCCAAAATTCCTTCCGCGAAGCGAATACATACGTTCAAAGAAACGCTGGATGCCCGACACATCGTCGGGTTTAACAACAAGACTACGCGACTTGACCAACGAGAAGAATATCTCTGCCAACTCCTTGGCAGAATAATCATCAAAGTTAATGGTCTGGGTAAATCGGCTTGGCAAACCAGGGTTACTTTCCAAGAATCGTTGCATTCCATCAGGATAGCCTGCTACAATACATACAAATTTGCCTCGATCATCCTCCATACGCTTCAGCAACGTATCAATAGCCTCTTTGCCAAATGTATCCATATCACTGCTCAACAAGGTATAAGCCTCATCGATAAACAGAACTCCACCTAAAGCAGAATCTATCAATTGATTGGTCTTGATTGCAGTCTGTCCAGTATATGCGGCCACCATCTTACTGCGATCCGCCTCAACCAACTGCCCACGCTTGATAACACCCAAAGCATAAAGCACTTCTGCCATAATACGCGCCACAGTGGTTTTACCTGTTCCCGGATTACCAGAGAACACATAATGTCGGCACAACTGGGAAGGTTTCTCACCACGATTGATTTGCACATTAAGCAATGTTGCCATATCTGTGATTTCACGTCGTACGTTTTGCATGCCGACCATAAAATCAAATCGCTTTAAGATACTTTCGTAGTCAATCGACTTTGATTTATCCAAAGGAACATCATCAGCAGTAAGTCCAAGAAGAATCTCGTCAGTAAGGTTACCAATGGGTAGCCCATGAACTCTATCTGCCTGCTTACGACACATTGTCTCAAATAACTGACGGACAGCACGACCATTTGCAAATGTTCTGTCGCGCGTTTCGTACATTATTTCGATTGCCTCGCGAGCTTTTGCCCTACAAGCATCATCCATGTTGAACTTAGCCTTTGTAACAAAACGATCCAGAATCTGCAACAGTTCGTCTACATTATAGTCATCAAGATGAATGAAACGATTAAAACGGCTCTTTACACCAGGGTTGATGCGAAACAGATTGTCCATCTCCTGCTGATAACCAGCAGCAACTACAACGAACTTACCACGGTCATCCTCCATGCGCTTCATCAAACGTTCAAGGGCCTGGGTTCCTTGTTCATCTTTTGTTCCGTCAGACTTAACCGGTGCCAATGTATAAGCCTCGTCAATGAAGAGAATACCTCCCATCGCCTTGTCGCACAAACTATCTACAAGTTTTGGGGTTTCACCAACATAACTGCTTACCAACTGGCTACGGTCAACTTCAACGACATGACCGCTATCCAGATAACCAATACTTTCGAACACCTCGCCTAATTTGCGAGCGATAGTGGTTTTACCTGTTCCCGGATTACCCGTGAGAATAATGTGCATAGACGGACGGTTGCCAACAGCCAGGCCACGTGCTTCACGTTGCAAAGCCGCCTGTACCTCATATGCAATTTCCCGAACTGCACACTTTACTGACTCAGCACCTACAAACTCATTCAAACTGTCAAGTACCTGTTCAATAGTAAGGATTTCTGGTACATAACCTCGAATATCCTCTTCAAGTACCTCTAGATTATCGTTGGAGATTCCTCTTGAAATGAAACTTGCAAACACATCCTCCGAAACCTGATATGCCAGATGACCATTACCAAAACTATCATCTTTGGTCTTGACCCTGTACTTGAAGAAATGCATCATCTTCTTCAGAGCTGCGGGTTGAAACTCCTCAAGACCGAAGTTCTTTGCCAGCATGCTGCGACAAATTGACGTCATTTCCTCAAAACCGAAATGATGAAGTCGGAAAAGATACTTAAAGCGATTGCGCACAGACGGATTCTTCTCGAAGAACTCTTCCAAACCACCAGGCAATCCGCTTATTATAACAATTGGATCCTCCTTCCACTTCTGCATTTCCACAAATACCTTGTCGAGAGGATTTACACTATTTGAGTATGTGTCTGGTAACAGTTTCTGTGCATTGTCAAATACCAGGATACCACCTTTGGCCTTTTTGATGTTATCATCCCAATCTTTCACAAAACGCTCAAAGTCAACAGCATCAACCGTCGTTACCTTATTGGTTTTTATTATGTCATGCTGAAAGAAGAATTCACCAATTGCCTCAGCCAACATGGTTTTACCTGTTCCTGTTTCACCAATGATAATACTATTAGCTGATAGACGTATATTCTCCGTCTCCTTTCGAGCTTGAATAAAAGCAAAAGTATTGGCTATGCTATTCAACTGTCGCTTCACCTCATCACGTCCCACAATGTCGTCAAGCGGATTGTGCTGACTCTCCACCTTTTTACCGCACCATTTACAGTATATGGCTTGAGGGCGGTTTTCTTTTTGACAATGTTGACAAATCATATTACGTTGTTTTGGGAAGTTTTAGTTATAATAAAACAGGGAGATACACTAATGATACTGGAATCCGGCAACTAAATTACTACTGGAATAACGCCTTCACATTTTGCCAGAGTTCCGCAAAGGAGTCCTTCCACGACTCCACGTCAGGGCCAGCATGATCCAGGAATGCACTATGATACCAGAACATTGCCATAATCAAAAATGTTGGAACAAGACTCCACATCACACAATTGATGACCTTTTCCGTGCTATTGCTACGGACCTCTCCTACTGCATCATCCATAAGAGAGAATGTGCTTCCCTTGAACTTGAACGAACGTGTCCGGAAAGTGTAAAACAGAATCTCACGCAGAGAATCCTGTTCATCTACATCGAAAGCATCCTTCAGTTCATTAGGAGAAGTACCTATCGTTCCCTTTCCAAATGCATATTTCAATCCGATACCCAGATAAAGCGTAGACAATCCCAATACCAGCCAACGGGCAGTACCTGGAGAATGGTTAAGGCAAATGGACAAAAACAAAGCCGGTATTAACGACAAAGCAAATCCAATAACCATATACAACAGACCTAACAAGAAACCATTCCCACGGAAATAATTCCTTACTGCCAGCATGGCCCCCAGAGGTACACCCACAGCCAACATGGTGTACATATACACATGATTCTTCAGATTATCGGTTTCGTTTATACCGTATGCAAGCAACAAGAAAAGCCACAGAAGATTGATACCTACAAATGCTGTTCGGAAGATGTTCTTGTTCTTTATACTCTGACTCCAGGCCTCATGACTCTCGGAAACCTTCTTCTCCAACTGTTCAGTAGCAATCATATATCGCTTGTAGTGAATCTCTCCACCATCGAAATTACCAACAGTTTGCAAGAAACTCTTGACACACTCATTATAATGCGCCTCATTCTTGAAATTAGCAGAAGGATCTTCATGAAAGAAGACACTCAGCCATTGTGTAAGATACTTGTTACGCAATGCCGAACGGACATCCTTGATGGGAAGACTATGCAGTTGTTCTGGTTCCTGTACAAGCACATGATAGTCATCACCATCGAACTCATAAACAGGTTCACCTCCCATTGCTTTGCACAATTTGAAGGCTGCAGTACGAAGGTCATACATACCGAATCGTTCCGTATTGGCAGGACTTTCTAAGTCGAGAATTTCGTGCATCGAACTCAAGACCTTTTGCCATTGATGAAGTTGCGCATATATCTCCAGGCGTCCTCCCAGAGAGATGAAATCCCTCATTTCATAGGCAAACGTGCTATCATCCATATCCTGGCACAGTCGCAATTTATCAGCCATAAGTTCTGCAACCTTCTCGATGGTGTTGGCCTCCTTCAAATCAAATGCACATGTACGGTCAAGGTTGTAAAGCACCTGATATGCCGTTGTTCTCTTATCACTTTGACTGTGTGAGGTAATGAACTTTATGCCCTCGCAAAGCGATATGTCTGCATGTCCGTACAACCATGCCACCAAGCATCCGTTTGTCAATGAATCCCATTCCTCTTCCGTACGCTCAGGAGAAGCAAAAGCATCCAGCAAGTCAGACGGTTCATCGCACTTGGCTGAAGCAAGGAAAGGTAATGAATGATCAATCTCATATACCAATTTCAATACAGATTTATCATCAGCAGGCTGGAAATAAGCACGCAGACGTTCCATATTGAAAGAGAAGTGAGAATCAAGGTAAACAAATAGGGTATCGAAAGGATCCTGCAGTTTATACTGATAGTCCTTGGCATGATTCAGAAGAGAGATGGCAATATCCTGGGCACCTCGGCACACTTTACCCTTGATGTCATAATACGGGAATCCGGGTTCCATAGCATAAAGTGCAGCCATAAGTCCTGCATGCTGATTTGTTGGGTATCTATGCTCAACAATATCCGTCAGAAGAACTGCCATTTTATTATTGCCACACTCATCCAACCAAGCAGAGATGCGGTTGCTATAAAGATATCGTATGCCCAGTTGCTGATTATCGTACAACAGCGGAACAAGTTCCTTCAGATCATGAGCCACCAGATTACGCTCAGGATCAATCATAAATGCCTTGTAGCGCAAGTACACACTACTTGTGTCAACAGGTACGTCTTCTCCAAGGAACCAACGCTCCACTTCTTCGTATCCCCAACGACGTTTGGGATTGACACTTGTCAAACCCCTGATAACCATTGACACACGTTCGGGCAACTCTTCCACATGAGGGATGCGGCCCTCTTGTTTGAGTCGCATCATCAAACGCTCATTCTTGGCAAAAGGACTCTTACCCAACCACAGATAGAGCAACGTTATTCCCAATGAGTAGAAGTCAACACGAGTATCAATCTCTACCTCACCATCAATCACATCATCATACATCTCCGGAGCTGCAAAAGCCGGTGTGCGTGCCTGACTGGTACGCTTCAGTTCCTCGCCCTCCTTCATCATAGTGCTGATGCCAAAATCACCCAGCACCAATTGTGTGTGTTCCTTATCGCGGAAGAAATAGTTGGCAGGTTTGATATCCTTGTGGATGATGCCGAAACTATGGCAAGCGGACAATGCAGCAGCAGCCTGAAGGGCAATCAGGCGGAACTGACGCATATCACCTTCGAAATGAAACTGAGATAATGTTCCACCCTCCAGATACTCCATAAGTTCATAGTCACGCTCCACGCCATTCACGGTAGTATGTCCATAATCATATAGCTTAACCACCATGTCTGCATGCAGATTCCATACTGCATTCAGGATATTATCCTTGAAATGATGGTTAGGATAATAAACCTTCAGGCAATATTGCTTTCCACCACGCTTAACCAGCACAATCTGAGCCTCTCCGCTACTTTCGGAAATGCTCTTGATGGCTCTGTATTTTTTTCCTTTCAAGATAAACGAAACCTCACCAGCAGAAATCAAGGGTACGACCTTGCCTGACACATCATCAGAGACAAAGGTGACCAAGTCATCTCCCTCAACATCTTCCGTAACGTCACATCCTGGCATCAATGGCTGCACACTAGGTACTATCTGGCATAAGGTTTTGGAACTATGCAAAGTCTTATCTGCTTCTGTTGTATCAGAAGTAATGGTACCTGTAACAGTCGCATCACCGGACATGTTGAGATTATCGTTTCCTATCAGAGTTTTATCCATAAATAGCCAGATAACTACAGTTCATTTTTTCCATCCGTCACTACCCATTTACCTCCCAAGTGAGGACACGCACAAGCTAACGGAGTCAAATGTAAGGCATGCTTATAGTTACATTTCCAAGCCAGTCGGCTCACATGCGGTTTGCATGCCATAGCATAATTTCTTGCTATAGCAGGATTCTCTGCCTTTTTAGTTTGCATAGAATCCAACAAGGCCTGCAAGGCCTGCTGTTTGGCAAGAATCTTATCATTCAGTTCACTCTCATCCATGATGATAGGCTGACTGGCCTTTTCATCACTCTTATCGTTTACTTCGTAGGTATGCTCATCCTCTTGTGCCATAAGTTCCTTGACACGCTGGCACAAACTTTGAACGTTTTGCATTACCACACGCTGGCGCTCGCTCGTCACAGGGCACACCATCCACAATTGCTCCAATTCGTTTTCCAGCTGGCGCAATTCTTCTGTGACGGGATTATCCTTCCAAACCTCATTGAGTGTTCTGCGTGCACTATCGGTAAGGGGCGTACCACAAGAAGCACAAAAACCAAACTGACCAACCGTATGACAAACGGGACACTCTATGCCACCAAAGGGGACTCCACATTCTGGACAGAACGTATCTTCCTCCCCTACCAAAGCATAGCAATATGGGCAATGCTCGGCATCAATATAATGATTGCAGTTCTCGCAGAAATCTGCCTTATCATCAAGAACAGCTCCACAATGCGGACACAATTGGTCTCTAAGGCGAGTACCACATTGCTCGCAGAACATCGCATCAACTTCATTCGTTGCCCCACAATGAGGACAAACGCCATTGTTCATTGTACCTTGTTGAGGCACACTTGGTTCAATGGAATTGCCTAATGAGGTATTCGGCTTGTGTCCAGAGTTATTCTGTTCTTTATTTCTCAATTTGATATTTTCTGTCTGCATAACATCCCTAATTTCGTGCACAAAGATAACACTTTTATTTATAAAATAAAAATTCTCGGCACAAAAATCATTCATAAACATTAGGACACAAAAAAAGCACCACGGAAAAAATCCTGTGATGCCAAATATTATTCAATACGCTTATTGCTTTGATTTGCCAGTTTCATCTTACCGTTCACTATGTATATTCCACGACGTGAAACATGCTCCAAACGTCGGCCAAACAAATCATATACTTTTACATTATTGCCATTTACAAAAGCATCATTTACCTTTGTATCATTCGTCGGTCTTTCCAATACTACCTCAACCATATTGCTCCAATCGCCAACATTATCATCAACATAGGCACGAACCCTATATGCGTACTTCGTTGCATTGTTAAGATTGTTAAACGAATATGTTGGGGACGAAGTAATAAAATAACTGATATTATTATCGTTGGATGAACTATTCAACACATTTGAATCCGTTCCGTCATACACACCATCATATACTTCAATCTTGGAGATATAGGTAGAAGATGTCGCAGAAATCGTAAACTTAAGATTGCCTTTATCTTCGACCACAACACAATAATTATTACTGTAGGACTCAAGATTAGCAGAGAATACAGAAACATCATTTATCTTGACATCAACAAAAGCATCACCATCGTTACATTTTCGGCATTCAAGCAATAAAGACACATGTCCCACAGAAGCACATACGGTTGGGGTTGTAACATACCCTACCGTTTCGTCGCTACCCAGTCTCATCTTGCTATCAACTGTCTTGTAGATTTCTGAACCTGTCCATCCTTCCACATTAGTGTACGAATCCATATTAGAAGACACTTCAATATCGTAAGGTGCCGTATTGTGGAACGTAGAGAAATCCTCAGACAACAGTAGGCTGGCTTTGGCAGAAGCCTCTGTCTCTAACGCACTTAATTCCACTTCATAATCCGTTGCTCCATCCACATTACTCCAAGAAGCAGTAAAGCCATCCTTCGTGACGTCTATGGGTTCATAAGCTACTGGTATGCCAACAGAAACCGGTGGTACTCCTCCGTCAAAAGAAAAGTCAATTGTCCCATTGTCGTTCTCCGTGATTTCCTCTATAGGTTTACCCAGATAGTAACGGCCACCCACATTAGCATTAAATAAAGTGGACGCAGGAGTTGACGTATCAGTCAAGGAAGTATTGTTTGTTGTACCGGGCCAAGTGTCGCCAGACATCGAGTAACTTGACAATTTATTGTCTGCAGGTATAATCGTCATTCGTTGATGCGATGATACTGTATTGATGGTATTTGACCGCCATACACTTTCGCTGAAATCAACATGCAAAACCAGCATACCATGACCAGGGTTATACCTGTTGAATCCAGTCAACTGACGATTTTCCAACAGATAGTACTCATGCTGGTTCATCTGGTTATAAATGATATAAGCCTCTGGAGCACTAACAATATCCGCCATATCACGCACAAAACAAGGAGACGTCAATTCAATGGGTTGCAACCATCCGCAGTACATTCGTTCATAACTTGTATAGGCAGTAGGACATTCACCACAATCATTAGCACCACAGAAATTACCCGAATCCATCAGATCCCACTTATTCATGCCAAAATTCCTTCCATTAATGTCATAAATATCAGGAATACACAAGCAATGGCTGAACTCGTGGCAGGCAGTTCCAATACCATTAACCCGAGTACCAGACCCACCTCTTAACTCACTAGACACAGCATAGGTATCTATCTTTACGCCATCCAAGTATAGAGGTCCACTACCATCGCCATAGTTCTTGCAACTCGTCAGGGTAGACTCATGGGGCCATATAGTATATGATGGACCGCCTTGCGACTCGCCATAACCTGCATACAACAGAAATACCTGGTCAACCACTCCATCGCCATCCCAATCATAGTCACTAAAGTCTACTCCTAACTCATCAGCCAACCCACATGCTTCAATAACCATTTCACCCACATGCTTGTCGTCACCATACATGTCATTTGAGCCATAATATGCCAAATAATTGCTGACGATTACGGGGCCAACTACATCAAAAGTAAGATTGAACTTGCCATAACTACACTCCCAAAAATAGTCGTGTACGCTACCACTCATTCCGTCTTGCGAAAAACCCTCTTGATTGAAATAGTCATTAAAGAAAGACTGAGTATGACCGGTCCTCATTAAGGTGTCATCAAAATCCACCAAAATGACCAGTCCTCTTTTATTGCCCATTATTGGATTGCTTTCCGCTCCCCATTGCGATTTCCGCATTTTCGAGGATGCGTTGTGCGATACGGTCAACATGCCGTCATCTTGCAACAGTCCCCACTTCTTGGCACGATTGATTCTTCTATCGTTATGTACTTTCTGCTTTTCCGACCAGCGAGAAGTCAGTTGTTCTTTATCTGCTACACAAAAGATTTCCCTTCCTGCCTTAGCGTCTTCTTCATCCGAACATAACACATAGGCATTACCTTCTGCGTCTTCGTAGAAATGAACGTGCTCATCACCTTTCAGGACAACCTCCTTTAGCGTACCGTCAACCAAGGTAATAGTACGCTTAACTTGCTTTGCAGGAACAGCAAAAGCAAGCAAGGCAAACAACCAAGCACCTACTAATAAAAGTATTCTCATTTCATGATGACTTTCTTAGCTGATCCGTTACTGTACTTTATAACATAAACTCCAGGTTGCAAATCAATACAATGAAGTTCGCTTGCCTTACAACGTTTTGCAATGGATCCATTCATTGAATACACAACGACTTGCTTCTCACTATCGGGAATAGACTCCAGATAGTCTGCATCAGTCTGAATATATACGTATTCGCTCCAATCGCTATCAACATAATCCTCGGGCATATCTGCCATTGCCTTCACACGGCACTTTGCATGGGTGCTGGCTTTCAAATCAGCAAATGCGTACGCGGTTTCTTCTGTAGTGAAACTCTGAGGAACGCCATCTTCAATCTGAATCTCTATTTCATACTTCTTTGCGTTCTCAACAGACCTCCAATTCACAGTGAAGCTATTTTCCGTTACCTCAGAGACCTCGGGCATCTCGGGAGCAGACAACTGACCATTCGTACAGAAACAAACGGTCACTGTGCCATCTTCGTTCTCGGTGATATTGCGAAGAGGTTGCGACATGAAATACACACCATTATTGGCAGTATACACAGAAGCCGCAGGAGTCGATTCGTCCGTAAGATTGTAGTTCAAAGTAGAGCCAGGATAGAGATTACCGGAAAGACTCTCAATCCACTGTGTTGAAGTAATGCCGCTATTCGTTCCAAGGCAACTGTTATTAGCTGCAATAATCGTCATGCGCTGGTGATTGGCATCAGTATTTACAGTATTGGCAAGCCAGCGCCCCTTGTCATAGTCTACATGACTAACCATAAGACCATGGCAACGTTTTCCGAACGACACATCCCATCCCATTGCCTGGCGGTTTTCTATCACATAGTATTCATCTGGATTTCCGGGATTAACAATCTTGTATCCATGGCCACCATCAGCAAAGCAAGGAATAGTCAGTACCTGAGGACCAGAAAGTACAGGAAGTTCTTCCCAACCCATGAAATTACGCTCATAAGCAGTATAACCTACAGGCGTATATCCGTTGTTACAATACTGACCATAATCCATTATACTGAACAGGTCCATACCGAATGCGACATTTTTGGTGTCATAGAAATCGGGCAATCCAAGCGCATGAGTGAACTCGTGGATGCAAACACCAATACCATCCATCTTCATGTTTTCAGGATTATAACCATTGGGGAAATCCCCTTTTATGTCCTCTGCTATTTTTGAACGGTCGATGTAACGAGCCTCAGCAGTAACACCATATACTCCAAACTTATAAACAGTACCGTTATCATCAGTAACCGTCAAACCAGAAGGACCCTCCTTGGGCCAAATGGCATCAGGATCTACTGTTACACCATTTACACTAGCAACATTCTCTCCCCAACCCGCATAGATAAAGAGGGCAACATCAACCGTGCCATTGCCATCGTTGTCATACTGGTTCCAATTTACATTATTGCTATTAACAGCCTTGCTCAAGGCATCCTTGAAGAAAGCATTAATGTTCACGTCAGAATAATTACCATGGTTACCTCCGTAAACCGCATAGCCGTTATCAAGCGTCAAAGGACCAATCAAATCAAATTGGGGCAAAAAGGCACCACGGCTCATATCATTGAAGTAGGCAGAAATAGAACCCGAACTACCCGTGACCTCCTTTACCTTGTCAGCATCGGCACTATTGAAGAAAAGTTCGTATGAATTCCTCACCTCCTCGTCCGTTTTGCCTGCAGTCGAGAATGGTCGATCGTTAAACTGGACCAAGATGACAGGAATCTTAGGTGATTTGACAGACAATACACCCTGGTTGGCAGAACCGACTTTAAGAAGTTCCTTACGGGTTCCATTTTCATCAGTCACCATATTCTCTACACGTTCAGGACGCAGATTATAGAACCAGCTCTCCTCTTCTGATGTCTGAGCAGACATTGTCAACGAGCACAGGGCAAATGCACCAAAAAGAATTTTCTTCATATCATCGTGTGGTTTAAATCGTAAAAACTATTTGTATGCGCACGTATACGCGCACATTAAGTATGCAAATTTACGAAAAACATGTCACATCTTCAAGTCAATAGGCTTAATTGTGCTGTTTTTTTTGCTGTATAGATGAAAAAAGACGCGAAATAAATGCTTTGTTTCGGAAAATTTGTCTAAATTTGCATCGTTCAAACAAAAAAGGGGGATTAGCTCAGCTGGCTAGAGCGCTTGCATGGCATGCAAGAGGTCATCGGTTCGAACCCGATATTCTCCACTTCACAAAAACACCAAGCAACCTTCGGGTTGCTTTTTTTGTTATCAAGAACCGCTCATAAGCGCACAAAAAAAGGCCGTATGCCAAAACATACAGCCTTTTAGTATTACTTGATTTACCAAATTACTTATACATAACCTTGAAGGTCTTGTCAGCAACCTTGAACACATAGGTATCCTTCTGTGTCAAAGAGATGGTAACAGATGACTCCTTAACCTCTACCTTTTCAACCAAAGCACCTGCAATATTGTAAACAAGAATGGTAGCATCAGCAGGAGCATTCTCGATGGTTACAGAGTTAGCCTTAACGCTGATATCCATCTTCTGACCCTCAGAAAGCTCAATACTATTAACCTCACCGTCATAAACATAAACGGGAACCTCTACCTCAACGGGAACCTCTACCTTCTCGGAGATGTTAATGACCTTGGTGATAGTCTCAGAAGGAACATAACCCTCAGAAGTTGCGTAAACAGAAACCTCGAACTGAGAACCAAACTTAAGCTGACCGTCGGTCAACACACCAGCGTACTGAGAATCGTGAGTAATGGTGTAGTGGAATTTAGCATCGGGAGTAGCGCACTTGAAGTCAAAGCAACCATCAACATACTCAATGGTGGGATCAGCACAAGCAATCTCATTGCTTACAGCATCTTCAACGATGGTGAAGTTCTTCCAGTACTCAGCTGCCTCGTATGCCTCCTTGCAACCGGGAAGTACGTGAAGAGTTCCATAAGTTGAGAAAGTAGTAGCAGCAATAGGCTGGGGAGTCTTTGACAAGTTGGTAACGTTAATCAAGCTATTGCAGTTCTTAAATGCGTGAGAACCAATGTTCTTTACTGTACTGGGAATAGAGATGTTGGTCAGATTAACCATACCATAGAAAGCTGCATCAGAAATCTTGGTAACAACGATGGGAATGTTGGTGGTTGAGCAACCGAACAAGAGCTCACCGCTATTGATATCAATGATACAGTTACAACTGTGCTCGCAGGTAAAGTATGGGTTTGACTCAACAACAGTAATGTTTGTCAAAGAAGAGCAACCCTCAAAGCAACGGTCACCCAATTCGCTGATGGCAGCAGTAATCTTGATAGACTCCAAAGCGGTACAATTCAAGAATGCGCCATAGCCAAGTGTAGTAACGTTCTTACCGAATGAAATTGACTTAAGACCAGTACAATTTGAGAATGCATTTTCTCCAATTCCTGTAACAAGATAAGAAATATCATCATTCATTACCTTATTAGGAATAGAAATATCACCAGAATAACCGCCATAAGAACCTTCAACAACAATTGCCTTACCGTCCTCAAACTTGAAGTACAAACCGTTGATCTCGGCATCGTACTCATAAGCTGCACTTGCCATCATAGGCAAAAGCATGAACAAACTAAAAAGAATTTTCTTCATTTTCTTTGCTACCTTTAAACTTTATAATAATGTTAATTAATAATTCTATTTACGTCCAGCACGTTCTATCATTGTCGCCACCTTCTCATTGAATGCACCTGCACTCAGCAACTGCTCAATGTAGATAGGCATACGGTAACGCCAATAATGACGTGGATTTGCAGGAATGTTGATACGCTCCTCTGATGGATCGGGATAACGCAGGTTATCATCGATTGACATCCAGTTCTGCAAACTGATGAGACACAGCATAGAGGGACTGAACAGGTGACGTGCTACAACCTCCTCGCACAACCAGCCAGGAATGCTGTCGGGAGCGTCTCCGTCCTTCTGCAGAATCTCATTGTAGTATTTCTGCGTAAGCTGGCTGTCTTCCTCCCACCACATGCGCAAGGTTGGCATGTCGTGAGTGAAAATGGTTGCCACACTACGATAGGGATTGTTCTCAAGATGACTGAAGGTGATACCCTCGTCCTTTGGCATGGTTTGAATCTCGAGCGATAGCATACGAAGTTCCTCCATGAGAGGACGTACACAAGCGGGAACCATACCCAGGTCTTCAGCACAACAAAGCATGCCGGTACTCTCTACCAAGGCGGGCAACTTCTTCTGAGCCTCAGCATACCAGAAGTCGTTATGACGACGGTAATAATAGTCATTATAGAGTCTGCGGAAAGAATCCTGCTCATAACCAGGCAAAGCCAAGAACACGGAATCGTCCAAGACACCGATTCTGGGATGGTAAGACTCTGCATTATCCTTGTCACGAATGAAGAGTACGTTGTTGATAAGAGCATACAAGCCGTCTCTCAAACGAAGGGCCTCCTCATCGCTACAACCCTTGAAATACGCCTCAACCTTGCGCTGGGTGTCGTATTCGGGTTTCAGTTGGTAACGGTCTCTTCCACAAACGTCCAAGTAGTTCTCCTTTACCTTCTTCATCAGGTCAAGACCAAAGGCGTCATACAAGACACCCTCGGTAATATAGGGAGCGAGGAACTCTTCACGGAAGGGAACACCATACGAGCGGATCTCTTCTTCAGACATAGGCAACGAGGGAGAGAACTGTCCGAGCAAGCCCTGTACGCTATGCATGGGAACCTCCCAAATGCGGAAGAAGCCCAATACATGGTCAATACGGTAGGCATCAAAGAACTCCGACATCTTGGTCAGGCGTTCCTTCCACCAAGCATATCCGTCCTCTGCCATCTTCTCCCAGTTGTAGGTGGGGAAGCCCCAGTTCTGACCTTCCTTGCAGAATGCATCGGGTGGAGCACCTGCCTGTCCATTCATATGGAACAGATGGGGATCTACCCATGCCTCCACGCTATGACGGCTGATACCAATGGGGATATCACCCTTCAGCACAACCTTATTGTCACGGGCATAACGGGTTACCTCACCCAACTGCTTGTAAAGCTGGAACTGCAGATAGTAATAGAAAGCTATTTGGCTGTAATGCTTACGGGCTGATGAGCAGAAACGCGAGATGGCCACAGCATCGTAGGTGGCATGCTCAGGCCATGTATTGAAATCGCAGGTTCCGTTCTTGTCACGAAGATACGAGAAGGCTGCATAAGGAATAAGCCACTTACCGTTTTCGTTGAAGAATGCCTTGAACTCATCAGACTCCAGCACATCCTTGCCCTCTTGTTCAAAAAGGCGAAGCATGTAGCCACGCTTCAGTTTATTGGCAAGTTCATAGTCTACAGCAAACTCGCCATTGATCTGCTCACGGCGAAGTTCAAACTCATGCATATACTCCTCATCGTCAATTCTGTTGAGCTGACGGATATCGATATACATGGGGTGCAGGGCATAAATACTGATGGAATTGTAAGGATAACTATCCGTCCAGGTATGTGTCTGAGTCGTATCGTAGATGGGCAACAACTGAATGATGTGCATGTTGGTCTTGGTTGCCCAATCAACCATCATCTTCAAATCACCAAAGTCACCAACGCCCTGACTGCCCTCACTTCGCAAACTGAAAACAGGAGCCACTACACCAGCAGCCTTCCAATGACGAGCCTCCACATGGAATTCGTCATCGAATATTGCCACAATCTCATTATCGGCAACAGACAGACTTGTACAGAAACGGTTCTCGCCCGATTCCCAGTATTTCAACTCGCCCGTCTTCTCGTCAAGAGCAACATACTTGTATTCAAAGGGAGCAACGAGACTCTCCGCACTGAGAGCGATACTCCATTCATGCAAACCACTGGGTTGCATTCGCAAGGCATGCGAGGCATCCCATGCGCCCAAAACGGGCGAACTGCCTACCAATGCCAATGCCTCACCCTCCTGCAACTGAGGTGCCTGTACACGAAGAACAAGCGTCTTGTCAAAATAAGGAATCTCGCTATATGGATTCTTATCCAAGTTATGCAAATGGCAGTATGCAGAACTATACATGTGAGCGCGGATGGGCAGGTCACGCCAGAAATCACGCACAATGAGTTTCTTTGAAGCATCGAAGCGGAAGGTACGAGGCAGTCCTGTCCATCCCTGACGAACAACCACATCGCCTTTCTTAATGAAATAATAGTACGAAAGACTTACTGCTTCTTTGTCGGTGATGTTGATATCACCGAACCACTGGATTCCGTCTTCTGTCTTCAGTTCGAGTTCGCGCTTTACATCTGCACCTTTTTTCCTTTTGATAAGAAATTCAGCACAAACAACTTCCCCCCAGTAGGTTCTATAGTCGACGGATAAATGAATCTCCATTGTGTTAATTATATATTTTTAGAAATATAAAACAAAGATATCGTTCAAAAAGAGTGAGAGAGTTACCATTGACAAAATCACGTAGTTAGATGACTTGTAGTAGCGCATATGCACCCAATCTAAACATTGGGCAAAGGTACGAATAAAATATCTTATCTCAAAAAAAACACGGATAAAAATTTGGAAACGCCACCGAAAATGCTTATCTTTGCATTAGAAAACAACTTATAGGCCGCATCGGTTTGACTGGGATACTCATCAAATTATACTAGAAACCGAGAAAGCTTACGCATTCCAATGGCGGGCCACGCCCCGAAAGGGGTAACCTAGAGTCGGTGGATTACAAAGGATGCGGGCGCTCAAATCATATCACTCGGAGTTTCATCACATCATCGGTGCGGCCATTTTTTACAACATAAACATTTCGACTTTCGTGTACCTACCCCACCATGGGGACGAGTCAAGGCCGAAATGTTATTCTTTTTCTAAGGTTCCCCTAATCGTCCCGATACATTCCCGATAGATGCCCGATACATTCCCGATATATTCACATAGTGTTGAAAAACGCGTAAATGCCGATGAAAATGGGATTTTAGTACAGAAAGTACCAGCAGAATTGTAAAGCATATTTACTCGCCGTTTACAGCATTTCTTGGAACGTATAACAAATAACAGTTAAACACAGAGTTGTGTCACTAAGAGGATTTACGCTCCGCTTAACGAAAAATTATCGTTAATGTAACGTATAATTAACATTAATTTTTCTTCATGAACGAATTCTGATTAAGCGGAAGAATTTATTAATGATAATTTTCGTCATATTTGCGCCAATTAACGTTTGCGAAGCATAAAAACAAAGACGCTCGCCATGGCAGCCCAAGTCACCATGGCGAGCGCTATCTACCTGAATTCTACAGCACATCTATCTCGTCAACGGAAAGACCCGTGACCTGTGCGATGATGCTGACATCTACTCCTAACGCCTTCATCGACTTAGCATTGGCAAGGTTTGCCTGATTCATGCCTTCTGCCAAGCCCTCCGCACGACCTTCTGCTCGTCCTTCCGCACGACCTTCTGCTCGTCCTTCTGCACGACCTTCCGCACGGCCTTCCGCACGGCCTTCCGCACGGCCTGTCTCTATGACGCTACGCTGATAGCGCAGATTCTCCATCATGCGATAGTAGTCGGCCTTCTCTGCATCATTGAGCAAATCCACAGGAAGAGGCTCACGAGCCTCCTGCAATCCGGGAGCCGTGGCCGTGGTGGGGAGGTCGCCTGTCTTGAGGAAACTTATCCACTCGTCAAGCGGAGTGGTGGCAACCTGGTCAAACATGTCTATACGCAAAAGGTAATACTCGGGGAATATCTCCGAGGGGGCATCACAATGGAAGGCATCCTTCTGAGCCTGCGA
>JAZUKS010000047.1:0-21762 GCA_045643405.1 Bacteroidaceae bacterium
CTCACGGTTAGCACCAGCACAAACATACAACTGTGCCAAACGCTCCTTTGAACCACGGTCAGCATTGCTCATGTCATCGCCTTCGCGAACAGAACCGCTCATCACCTTGAAGTACTGCACCTCACCGATATGGGGTTCAACAGCAGTCTTGAAGAAATAAAGGCTGGTAGGAGCATTTGAATCGGGCTTCACTACCTCACCACGGGTATTATGTACGTCGGGCATCTCGTCCACGAAGGGAACAACGTTGCCCAGGAACTCCATCAAACGGCGAACACCCATATCCTTACCTGCACATACGCAGAATACGGGGAACATGCCACGGCTTGCCAAACCCTTGCGGATACCTTCACGCATCTCATCCTCCGACAGACTCTCGCTCTCGAAGAACTTCTCCATCAAGGACTCGTCATGCTCTGCAGCTGCCTCTACCAATGTCTTATGCATCTCGGTTGCCTTCTCCATCTCCTCTGCGGGGATTTCCTCAATGGTGGGAGCACCACCTTCGGGACCCCACGAATACTTCTTCATCAACAGCACGTCGATGAGTGAGTTGAAGCCAGGACCAGTCTGAATGGGATACTGGATGGGCACTACCTTTGAGCCGTAGATACTAGTCAGCTGCTCAAGGATAGAGTCGTAATCACAGTTCTCGTTGTCAAGCTGGTTAACCAAGAAGATGACGGGCTTGCCTAATTTTTCTGTATAACGGAAGTGATTCTGGGTACCCACTTCCACACCATACTGACCATTCAGCAACAGAAGGGCTGTATCGGTCACGTTCAATGCGGTAATATAAGAACCTGCGAAATCGTCTGCACCGGGGCAGTCGATGATATTCAGCTTCTTGCCATTCCATTCAGCATGGAATACAGTACTGAACACACTATAACCATATTCCTGCTCTACGGGGAAATAATCCGAAACGGTGTTCTGCTGGGTAATGCGACCACGACGCTTGATGATTCCTGCCTCGTAGAGCAATGATTCAGTCAACGTTGTCTTACCAGAACCATCATTGCCAAGCAAGGCAATGTTCTTAATCTCATTAGATTGATAAACTTTCATTGTAATATTGGTATTAAATTATGGTAATAAAAAAATCAAGGGTAAAATTAAGCATTTTATTTGAAAAAACAAAATAAAACTACTTTTTTTTTACATTACAGCGAAAAGTATTACTTTTGCAGTCGAAAAACAAGGTTTTCATGGCATCAGTATACATTCATATTCCGTTTTGTCAAAGCCGTTGCATCTATTGCGACTTCTATTCCACCACCCATATCGCACAGCAAAAACAATATGTTGACTGCCTGATACGCGAGATGGAAGGCAGAAAAGAAGAATGGAATTCACGCGCGCGAACATTATCTATATATATGGGTGGAGGAACTCCATCTACCCTACCCTCCGACCTGCTGATTCGCTTGTTTGATGCCACGACACGATTATTCCCACCTGCTCCGGATGCAGAAATCACCATCGAAGCCAATCCCGATGACATTACCCCACAATGGATTGAGACGCTGAAACAGACTCCCGTCAACCGTATCAGTATGGGTGTGCAGACGTTTCACGACGATGCATTGGCATTCTTGCGCAGACGCCACAGTTCACGACAAGCCACCGAGGCTGTACGCCTGCTTCGTGAAGCCGGGTACACCAACATCAGCATCGATCTCATATACGGTTTACCTGGCGTTTCGTTGCAACAATGGCAACAAGATGTCGAGCAAGCCATCCGTTTGAACGTGCCACATCTCAGCGCATACAGTTTGATGTACGAAGAAGGTACTGCCCTCACGCGTCTGCTTGAGGAGGGCAAGATTAAGGAGATGGATGATGACGAGTCGTGGAAGTGTTACGAATTACTGTGCAACAAGTTATACGAAGCGGGATATGAGCACTATGAGATTTCGAACTTCGCCAAGCCAGGGTTCCATTCACGTCACAACAGCGGATACTGGCAAGGTACCCCCTACTTAGGGTTTGGTGCCGGTGCACATTCATACGACGGGAAGAACACACGAAGAGGCAACCTGCCCTCTTTGCAGAACTACATCAAAGCGCTCAGCATAGCGCAACCTGGCACATGTGGCGAGAGTGCCCTTCATGCAGATGCTTACTTCGAATCAGAGCATCTCACCCCCACCGACCTTTACAACGAGTTTGTCATGACACGACTGCGTACCTCAAACGGTTTCTCAACCCAAATGCTGGAGGAGCGTTTCGGACAAGAAGCCTTACAGCATTGTCTTCGTACGATAAAACCCCATCTGCAACAAGGCAACCTTGTGCAAACGGGGTCTCAAATATGTCTTTCCAGAAAGGGAGTCTTTATCTCGAACGAGATAATCTCAGATCTATTTATGGATGAGAAATAGGCAACAGTCAACGGACAATAGATCTCTAAACTATCTCAACTGACTCTAAACTCTAAACACTCAACTCTAAACTAAGAACTAAAAACTATGAACTATGAACTCTAAACTCTCCCAACTGACTCTAAACTCTAAACACCCAACACTCAACTCTAAACTAAGAACTATGAACTATGAACTATGAACTAGTCCCTCATCTCCTGATAGGTGATTTCGTAGAAGCAAGGATAGACGTTGGAAGTAGCATCAGAATGTCCTGCGCTATGAGGAACGATAATACGAACCTTTGCGATGCCCTCGTCGGGTGATGTCTGACGACCAACCTTTACATAACTCAAAGGCACAATCCAACCGTTTGGCACCGCAACACTTTGGTATATTTGGTACATAGCACCTCCACCATTGACAGAAGTATTGAATGATGCAGTAATGGTACCAGAGTTATTGGACACATCCAAGATGTCGGGCGATGTAGTCCAGTACATCACATTATTGGCAGTCTGCAAACTGTCACCCAAAATGTTATACTCATAATAGCGACAAAGGATGCGCTTTGATTCGCCCTCCTGGATGCGCTTGCCGGCACCCTGGCGCACAATCTGCATGTACACACCGCTACTGCCAAACAGCACATACTCATTTTCTGCCACATTGGTGGTAGTGTCCTGAGCCAAGAACTCCTGCTCGCTGATTACCTTTATCTTCTGGCTGGCCAGCAATGTGTCGCCCTGTGAGTTGCAAAGCACCAAAGGATCGCGGGCAAGGAACATAGCCACAGCCACTCTTTCCTTCTCTTTCTGCTCCGCATACGTCTCATCATCCGAGCACGAACACAAGGTGATGCCACACATACACACAGCCATCATCAATATAAATATCTTCTTCATTTTCATCATTATTTCTGTTCTGTTATCTAACTTGAATATTCGCAAGGGCATTCCATACCGTTCTATGAACGAAGTTTGTCACCATACGCCTTGACCGCCTCTTTCACCTTTTCTACCGCCTCGTCCATCGTGCAACAAAGACGACCGCCCGAGGCATTCTTATGTCCGCCTCCATTAAAGAAAGTAGCCGACATCTCATTACACGGGAAATCATCAACACTACGCAACGACACACGAATGACGCCCTTCTTCTCGGTATCTTCACGCAAGAAGATGCTCAGCCTCATCTTGTCAATCATCAAGGGGTAGTTCACGATACCATCCGTCTCACCATTCTTCAGTTGGAAATGCTTTCTTTCCTCGTTGGTGAAGGTAATGATAGACGCATTGTATTCGTGCAACAACTCCATCTTGACATAGAGCAGATATCCCAGCAGACGATAACGGTCGGCCGAGGAAGTGTAGAATACGTTGCGGTAGATGCGGTCCTTGTCGATTCCTTTCTCCAACAGGCGACTGATGATGACATACACCTCCGGACGGGTGGAGTTGAACGTAAAGCCACCCGTATCGGTCATCATACCGGTATAGATGCTTACGGCCTCATCATGCGTCATGTCCTCTGTCCAACCCAGTTGATCGAGCACACGGAATACGACTTCCGCGGCAGCGCATAAGGTAGGCTGACAGATGGTGAGGACAGGTCCTTCTTCCGGTTCTGGATGATGATCAATGACCACACGAGGCACATTGAGCGAAGCTACCAGTTCGCCAAGTTCTGCCATACGGTCCAGACGACCGTGGTCGAGCATCAGTACCAAGTCTACATCCTTGACCATTTCCGCCACCTGCTCCTCATGCTTCTGGTAGCGCTTTATCTCACCCGATAAAGGCAACCATGTCAGGTTATCAGGCCAACGGTCGGGTGCTACGGCCACCACTTCCTTGCCATGGCGGAGCAGTACACTCAGCATAGCTGTCATCGAACCCAGCGCATCACCGTCTGGATTGGCATGACAGGTTATCAGTACCTTCTTGGCTCCTTCCAGCGTACTGCGAAGTTGCGACAGTTCCTCTACACTCAGCAAATCCTTCATACATGCTTCATTTCACGGATGACAGCCTCGGGATCTTCTGCGCCGAAAACAGCACTACCGGCCACCAGCACATCAGCACCCGCCTCCATCAACTGCTTGGCATTCTTCATGCTCACGCCACCATCAATCTCTATCTTCGCCTTGCCACCTCTGCTGTCGATGAGCTGACGCAACTGACGAATCTTGTCATAAGTATGCTCGATGAACTTCTGACCGCCGAAACCGGGATTCACGCTCATCAGCAACACCATGTCAACATCCTCGATGATGTCTTCGAGCATACATACGGGAGTTGAGGGATTAAGGGTAACAGCTGGATGCATGCCTGCCTCACGAATCTGCGACACAACACGATGCAGGTGCTGGCAAGCCTCTACATGTACATTCATGTAATAGGCACCCAGAGCCTTCACCTCGTTGATGAACTTCTCGGGTTGCACAATCATCAAGTGCACGTCAAGGGGTTTGGTGCAAATGCGTGCCACATGTTTCAGCACAGGAAAGCCAAAACTGATGTTGGGAACAAACACACCATCCATCACATCGAGGTGCAGATAGTCGCACTCCGAACGATTCAGCCATTCCATGTCACCTTC
Organism: Bacteroidaceae bacterium; assembly: GCA_045643405.1. GTDB lineage: Bacteria > Bacteroidota > Bacteroidia > Bacteroidales > Bacteroidaceae > Physcousia. The sequence continues at coordinate 4,962 of JAZUKS010000047.1, forward strand.
AAGGTTGGCAAAATTGGCTGATAGCAAAGAAGGAGAAACTTGCATAACTTTATGGAATTTGGCTACAAAGTTAGCATTTTTTTACGACACAACCGAATGATTGGCCAAAAATCATTTTCCTTTTAACGCAGATTAAGGAAAGTTGGCAGATCAACAGCCTATCGGGTGCATGAAGCACCGTTCTGCCACACTACATATCAAACCGTAGTTGCGGGACGGAATTGGCGGGCAAACTGGCGGATGTAGTCGATAACGGCGGGACGAGGTTGTGGGTTTTCTTTGGGTAATAATTTTACCATAGGCGATGGGAATTAAAGTTGTTGATAAGAAATAATCTTTTTCACACTATAAATAACGTACGATTTGGCGTTTTATTGTATCACCAAACAGAAAAAAGCACGTTTCTGCAAAATTATTTTGGTCACGTTGCGAGGTTATTGTACTTTTGCATCGTTTTGATGCCCCAACTTGTTTTGGAGTGGTCGATTATAACGCATTATTAACAACATAAAAAACAGTAAAAATGAAAAAAACACTATTTTGCATGGCATCGTTCCTGCTTTTAGGAACTGCCTCTATCCAGGCACAGAGTTTGGTACTCAAGAAGAAGTATGGTTCAAACTGGCAGAACGAAACCGTAAGCCACGTGAACAAGCCCAATGGCAACATGTATCGCCTTCGCGAGGAGATCCAGTGCAATGACCTCCCACTCATCCCCCGCGTCGAGAATGCTGACCAGAAGATGATTCTCATCATTTCCGAACGCACCAAGACGGGGTGGATGGCATTGTATCGCAACCCATTGGGAGCATCCAAATATAACTTCATTGCCGTGTTCTACAACGACGAGAAGGATCCCGTGGCAAGCGTAGACCTCTGCGAGATAAGCAAGACCTACAACTGCGAGGTGCAGGACATCCGCTATGATGCCAATACCGGCGACCTCTTCTTCAACATGGCTTGTCCCAGTTATGCCAGTGGCGTAAACGGCAAAGGTAGCAAGTTGTTCTGCTACAACATGAATAGCGAAACGATGAAGTGGGAAACACCCTACCTCACCAGCAACGACATCCTCATCTTCAACGACAAGTACGTATTCTGCTCATACGGTTTCACCAGCGAGAAAGACTATATCTTCATGCTCGACAGGAACACCGGAAAAATCTACAGCAAACTGCCCACCACAAAGAAGGTGGAGTACATAGAGATTCAGCAGAAGAACGGCAAGGACTTGCTCTATGCCGTTGATTACAACGACCACCTGTATGTGTACACCATTAGCGACACCACGGTCAAGACCACGACTACAGCCAAGAAACCTGTAGCCAAGAAGACCACGACGGCCAAGAAATAGACAAGGACACAATAACGCATAAGAAAACGGTCTTGTACTCCTCTCCCATTACAGGAAGGCATACAAGACCGTTTTTATTTTCTTACTGAGGAAGGGCAATGCCACCTCAAATCGCTCAACGCCAGAATTATCCTACCAACGACAGGTTGTGCTCGTTTGCCATTCGACGGAGATTCAGTATTGCATAGCGCACACGTCCCAATGCAGTATTGATGCTGACATCCAGGATTTTTGAGATTTCCTTGAAAGAGATGTCACGATAATAGCGCAGGTAGATAATCTCGCGCTGATTCTCAGGCAGTCTGTCCACCATCATACGCAGGTTCTCTGCCGATTCTGTGCAGAGTATGGAATCCTCTATCGTAGGTTCACAATAACGTGCGTCATTCAGGCGGTCATACACCACGTCACCCTTGTCGTCAACCAGTTCCTGATGAACGAAAGGTAACGTATGCAGACGGCGTGAAGAGTCGAGAACAAGGTTTCGACTGATACGTATAAGCCATGAGCCAAAACTGCCCGTCTCCTCATAATGATTGGAACGGAGTGCAGTAATAGCACGCACAAAGGTGTCTTGAAAGACATCGTTTGCTTTATCTTCGTTTCGGGTAAGAAAGAGAATGTAATTGAATACTTTATCCTGATGACGACTCAACAAGACATCAAAAGCATTGTCATTTCCTTCTTGGTACATGCGAACCAACTCATCGTCGGCCAAAGTACTGATTTGTTTCATTACTGTCTTACAGATTGGTTAGAAGTAACGATTTCTCAATAGGCAATGTTGTTTTTGATTGTTATTTTATATTTGTATCGAATGCAAAGGACGCACTTTTTCCTCAATTACGCAAACTTTTTGTCACTTTTTTGCAATTATCACGCGATTTTATGGACAAAACATCCCATTTCTCATGCAAAACGGCACTATTTGCTATAAAAACAAGACCTATTTGCTCAGAGTCAGTACTGAGTCCCTACTGAGTCAGTACTGAGTCAGTACTTTGCCAGTACTTTCCCCAACCCCATCAAAACAAAGCTATCGTCAACTTTTTGGTGACTGTGATATCACTTCCTCTCTTCCATGTCAAGGTAGAGTTTGAAGAAACTATCGTTGATGGCATCACGAATGCGACGGTATTCGTTCATCTGGAACTCATAAGTACCGGTAGTTACCTTACTCGGATCTTCAAAAGGGATGTGCAGACGATGCTTAACCTTACCCGGGAAGATTGGGCATGTCTTGTCGGCATTATCACAAACTGTAATGACATAGTCCCAGTCCTCGTCCAAGTATTCGTCGATCTTGCAGGGCTTGTGATCGCTGATATCGATGCCAAGTTCGCGCATCACGAGAACAGCTTTGGGATTGACGCGAGCTTCAGCCTTTACGCCAGCACTATAAACGGCCAAGTCCTTACCGTACGATTCAAGGAGTCCGTGAGCCATCTGGCTACGGCAAGTATTACCGGTGCAAAGCACCAATACTTTGATACCATGTTTCTTCGCATTCATTGTGGTTGCCCCTATGCAGAACGAGAAGCATACCAAAAGAAGTTTGATGATTGTTTTCATGACTATATAAAATATAAATATTTTGGAATGAATTTACGTTTTAGGGATTCGCTTCTACTATCTCCTTATTCCTCACAGCAGAATATCACTTGCATACGCATGAAGCTGGGCCATGCACCCGCAAGACTCTTGCCATTGTCTGTCATGTCAACAATATCAACGCGGGTGTCCATGGTCATGTTATGGCGCAAGATCATGGTATCGTTACAGTCCTCCATTTTGATGCTATTATAACAGCTTCCGTTTGTTGGAGTAAACTCGATATGATGCTTCTCACCCTGCGAATCGATTGTAAAACTGATGGAGCTGATGAACTTATGGTAGAACCATATCGTGCCATCCAGTTCTCGTTGTGTGCCATCAAAAGTGTAGTTGGCAACCAAGTCCTGATTGGGTCGAGAGGCAAAGTACTGTGAGATAAACGAATCCTCTGCCAGAGTCTTTGACAGCAGTCTGATAGGAAATTCATGAAACACCATCTGGCGCTTATCCCATCCCGACACGCTAATGCTGGCATCCGGTATCTCAAGTGTAGTAATTCCGCCCTCCCATAAAGCAATCCCTGCTTACGGCATACGACTTCCAAAAGAACAGACACCCGCTACTCAAAGCGACTGCCTTCGGGAATGCGGGCACCACGCAGATAGTCGGCCACAGCCATGCGCTTCTTGCCTGCCACCTGGAGTTCGTCGATAACGAGATAACCACCATCCACGGCAACCTTGAGTGTCTTGCCATCGGTAATCACATCACCAACCGAATAGGCGGAAGGAGAAGATGACTCCTTGTGCGTCTTGTAAATCTTCACGTCCTGACGCTTGCCGTCGGGAGTGACGAGGGTTGACCATGCTGCGGGATAGGGAGAGAGACCGCGAACGAAGTTATAGACATAGGTCATACCTGCCTTCCAGTCAATCTGACAAGTCTCCTTGAAGATCTTGGGAGCGTGACGCAATGGTTCGTCGGTCATGAACTGCTCCTGTGGCACGCTCGTTGCCGTTCCGTCCTCAATGGCACGAACGGTCTTGATGACGAGTTCCGATCCCATCATCATCAAACGATCGTGAATGACCTCCACATCGTCGGTCTCCTCAATGGGAGTCTTGGCTTGCATGATGATGCGACCCGTATCGATGTCATGATCCAGGAAGAAGGTCGTTACGCCCGTCTCCTTGTCGCCATTGATGATGGCCCAGTTCATAGGCGCAGCACCACGGTATTGAGGAAGCAGGGCAGTATGGAGGTTAAAGGTACCCATGGGAGGCATTGCCCACACTACTTCGGGCAACATACGGAAGGCCACCACAATCTGCAAGTCAGCCTGCAAAGCACGCAGGTCCTCAAGGAAAGCCTCATCCTTCAGTTTCTCGGGTTGCAACAGGCGGATGCCTTTCTCCTCCAGATGCTGTTCCAGATAAAACTTCTTAACAGGACTGGGTTGCAAAGTATCGTGATGACGACCAATGGCCTTGTCGGGCATGGTAATCACACCCACCACATTATATCCATTATCCAAAAGTTGTCGAAGGGGTTCTACCGCAAAGTCGGGTGTACCCATGTATACTATTCTCATAACGATAAATTATTAACAATTAATAGTGTCTAACGAGGATAGTGATTTGTTGACTCGCTGTCTCGTTATCTTGTAGACTTGTTGTCTCGTTGACTTGTTGCCCCCCCCAAAAACCTCCCCTTTAATCATCCGTATAGTCTGCCATCATCCTTCTGTATACGGCCAGCACGCGACTCTTACGGATAAAACCGATGAAGATGCCGTCGCGGTCGACAACAGGAAGCGTCCAGGCACGGGTACGGGTAAACACCTTGAGCACCACATCCATAGAGTCATCGATGTCGATACGTGCCACATAGGGCTTCATAAGCTGTCGGACGAAGAGCGAACCGAAGAGCTCCGAGCGCATCATGATGTGGCGAACGTCGTCCACATAGAGCACACCGATAAGTTTCTTGCCCGAGTCGATGACCGGGAACACGTTATAGTTGGAGTATGTGATGCAATGCGCAATCTTACCCAGCGACATGTCCTTCGTCAGCATCTGCTCCTCATCATAACGCTCGATAACCGAATCCATGCTCATCAATGTCAGGATGGCACGATCCTTGTCGTGCGTAAGCAAGTCGCCCTGCTGTGCCAGACGCTGGCTGTACACACTGTGACGCTCGAAAAGAACGATGGTGAGATAGGCACAAACCGACACCATCATCAGGGGGACAAAGAGCTGGTAGCCACCCGTCAGTTCGGCAATAAGGAAGATACCCGTCAAGGGAGCGTGCATCACGCCACTCATCAATCCGCACATACCCAGGAGGGCAAAGTTATTGAGCGGGAGTTGCAGTTCAAAGATATTAAAGTTGTTCCAGATGTTGCAGAAGAAAAAGCCCGACACACTTCCGAGGAACAAGCTGGGAGCAAAGATACCACCGCATCCGCCACCGCTATTGGTAGCCGTAGAGGCAAACACCTTGAAGACAATCAACAGCCCCAGATAGACCAGCAGAAGGTTGCTGTGACCGTAGAAAAGTGAGTTGTTGAACATCGAAAGGAACTCGTCACCCTGTCCGTTGAGCAACAAGGTAATGAGGTCATAACCTTCACCATAGAGCGATGGGAACAGGTAGATGAGGATGCTCAGCATGGAACCACCCATAGCCAGTTTCACGTAACGGTTCTTGAAGTGCGAGAAGAAGCGCTCCAGATGCGTCATGACACGGGTGAAATACAAGGCTATCAGTCCGCAGAACACACCTAATATGAGGTAGGCAGGAGTTCGGTCGATAGAGAAGGCATCGTGCAACTCGAAGTGGAACACCGTTGACGTTCCCGAGAAGAAATACGTGATGGCCGTTGCGGTAACACAAGATACCAACAAGGGCAACAGACTGCTCATGGTGAGGTCAATCATCAGTACCTCGACCGTGAACACCAATCCGGCAATGGGAGCCTTGAAGATGCCTGCCACGGCACCTGCCGCACCACAACCTACCAGCAACAAGAGCGTTCGGTTGTTGAGTCGGAAAAGCTTACCCAGATTACTACCTATTGCACTACCAGTCAACACGATAGGTGCCTCTGCTCCCACACTACCACCAAAACCGATGGTGATGGCAGAACTGAATACGCTACTCCACGTGTTATGCCCCGGTATGCGACTGTGCTTACGGGCGATGGCATACAGAATCTTCGTGATGCCATGACCGATGTCGTCGCGAACCACATACTGCACGAACAGCATCGTCAGGAAGATACCTACTACAGGATAAAGCAGATAGAGCCAGTTGGACCCCTCCACATCAAACTGATGGGTAAGCAGGTACTGTATCTGATGGATGAGCCATTTCAGTAGCAGTCCGGCCGCAGCCGTAAACACACCAACCAGCAACGACAGCATCAAGATGAAGCGTCGTGGCAGGAACAGGCGGCGAAAGAGCAACAATCGCAGCAACATGGTGTGGGTTATGGAACGTACCGGACGAGACATTTATTATCTTATTATCGTTACCTCACCATCGAGGGCAAGTTTAACAATCTTACTGGCCTCTTTGGGAGCCTTTTCACCGCGACGGAACTGTACGATGTAGTCGACCTGACTCTTTATCTCTTCTGAGATCTCGGCAAAACACCTTGGCGAAGGCATTCCGCTGATGTTGGCGCTGGTAGACACCAAAGGCTTCTGCAAGCGATAGCACAACTGACGACTGAACTCCTCACGAGTGACACGCATACCCAAACTGCCGTCCTCGGCGATGAGGTTGGGCGCCACGCCATTGGCACCATCCAGGATGAGCGTCAGGGGCGAGGTAGCATAGTCGGCCATATCCCAAGCCACGTCGGGAATCTCACGGAAGTAGCGTTGCATACGGTCGGGATTGTCAATCAAGCAGATAAGTGCCTTCGACTCCTCACGTTGCTTAATCTTGTAGATGCGGGCCACAGCCTCAGCATTGGTAGCATCGCAACCGATGCCCCATATCGTATCGGTGGGATAAAGGATGACGCCACCCTTTTTCAGCACATCCAATGCATTCTTTAAGTCAATTTCGCAATTCATATTTAGAATTCACTTGTAAAGTGGAACTTGATGTGTTCGAAGTCCTGCTGAGCCATGCTGAGCACATAACCCGAATCGGCCAGGAAGACGTCACGTCCCTCGCGGTCGAGTGCCATGTACTGGTGCTTGCGCTTCTTGAAGTTCTCGAGCTCTGACTCGTAACCGGGTTCTACCTCAATCCAGCAAGCCTTGTAGAGCGAGATGGGCTCCCAACGGCACTTGGCGTTGTACTCGTTCTCCAGACGGTACTGGATAACCTCGAACTGCAACTGACCAACAGTACCGATAATCTTACGACCATTGAACTGGTTGATAAACAACTGGGCCACACCCTCGTCCATCAACTGGTTGATACCCTTTTCCAACTGCTTGGTCTTCATAGGATCGGCATTCTCGATGTACTTGAACATCTCGGGAGAGAACGAGGGAAGACCACGGAAGTGAATCATCTCGCCCTCGGTCAGGGTATCACCAATCTTGAAGGTACCATTGTCGGGCAGACCTACGATGTCGCCAGCCCAAGCCTCATCGATGGTACTCTTGCGCTGTGCCATGAACTGGGTGGGCGAAGAGAAACGCAAGGTCTTGTTGTGACGCACATGCAGATAGGGAGCGTTGCGCACGAACTTACCCGAGCATACCTTACAGAAGGCAATACAACTGCGGTGGTTGGGGTCGATGTTGGCGGTAATCTTGAAGATGAAACCGCTGAACTTCTTCTCGTCGGGGTCAACCAGACGCTCTTCGGTCTGGGTGGGACGGGGAGAAGGTGCAATCTCCACGAAACAGTCCAACAGTTCCTGCACACCGAAGTTGTTCAAGGCTGAACCGAAGAAAACGGGTGCCACTTCAGCATTCAGATAGGCAGAGTCGCGTGTACCCTTCTCGCCAATGGTCTCTTCAACCGATGGATAAACGCCCTCAATCATCTCAAGGTCCTCACGCAGTTTGGCAGCATCCTGCTCGCCAACTGCCTCATCGAGTTCGCTGGAGTTGATATCGATTTCCACCTTCTCGGTAACCTTCTGCTTATCAGGAGTGAAGAGGTTGAGGTTGTTCTCGTAGATATTGTAAACGCCCTTGAACTTGGCACCCTGGTTGATAGGCCATGAAAGGGGACGAACGCTAATCTGCAACTCCTCCTCCAACTCGTCCAAGAGGTCGAAGGGATCCTTACCCTCGCGGTCCATCTTGTTGACGAAGATGATAACGGGAGTCTTGCGCATACGGCAGACAGCCATCAGCTTACGTGTCTGTGCCTCGACACCCTTGGCACCATCCACCACGATGATGGCACTATCCACAGCGGTAAGTGTGCGGAAGGTATCCTCGGCAAAGTCCTGGTGACCAGGGGTATCCAGGATGTTCACCTTGTACTCTACCCCACTCTTCTCGCCCGTCTCAGGGTCGGTAGGTGTATAGTCGAACTCCATTACCGAGGTAGTAACCGAGATACCACGTTGCTTCTCGATTTCCATCCAGTCGCTCGTAGCAGTCTTCTTGATCTTGTTACTCTTTACGGCACCAGCCACCTGTATCTGACCTCCGAAAAGCAACAACTTCTCAGTCAACGTCGTCTTACCAGCATCAGGGTGACTGATGATGGCAAACGTTCTTCTTCTTTCTATTTCTTGATTCATATCTTATGACTAATTTTTGACGCGAATTACTAAATCTATGTTATTTTTGACGCGAATTACGCAGATTTATACACATTTTCAAGAAACCCGAAACCCAATTCGTTATGCACATCGAACGCTGCACCAACAACCAACTTACTTAAAGCGAACTTGTCCATAGAAAATCTAAGAAATCTGTGAAATCTGCGTCTAGAACATTCCACCCTACTGCATCTCAGCCTTTACCAGCATGGCGAGCAATTCGCTGATGTGCTTGATGGCACGCTGGGTGCCTTCGCTTACCTCCTTCTTCTGCAGGCGGAGCATCATCACGCCATAAAGAGCCTCGAGGCAGGTTTCCAGTTCGGGCTTCTCCTTGTCGCCATGAGCACGCAACTCAACGATGAAAGGAAGCGCACGATAATAGGCAGCATTGTATTCCGTCTGCTTGGAGTCGGCCAGCAGTTCGTTGTGCTTATCGGTGAGGAGCATGAGGGTACCCTTGTTCATCTGCAGATGTCCCTTCTCAACAACCCCCTCCTCGCGCATCATATCGATGAGGTAGCCAAACCACTTCTCCTCCTCTATGCGTTGATCGTCAGGGTATTGAAAACGGCTTACATACTCGCTCTTGATGCGTTCAAGGTCAAATCCGTAAGCGCGTATAGTATCCTCCACCTGCCACATGTAGAGCAGGTATTCACAAACATTCTTTTCTTTGAGTTCCTTTGCAATAAACATAGATCCAATCGTATAAAGCAAGATGCCCCCCGCGCATACGCAAAGAGGCAACATCTACAAATGGTTGTTTCAATAAAGTGTCTTACCCGTAATGGTAAATAAGAGACTCATCAACGACACCACCATCACGATGATACCGATGGTGCGGTTCAGCAACCATATTCGTCCCTCGTCAAACTTCCTTCTCACCTTATTTATAATATAGGTAAGACCCAGCCACCAGGCCAAGGCTCCTACCGCAACAAACACGAATTCTATGCTCAACTTCACCTTGTCGGGGGTTACGAAGTTGAAACGTGCAAACAAGGCCAAGAACAAGGCCAAGATAAGCGGATTGCTAAACGTGAGCAGAAAACCTGTCACGGCATTCTGCACCAAGGTACCTTTCTTGCCTCCTGGTTTGTGCGGTAAATTTGTGCTGGGTTTGCTGCGGTAAGTATAAATACCAAATATGAAGAGCAGCGCACTGCCGATAAGTTGCAATGGCATCATGTGTTCGTGTACAAAAGGCATTACCATACCCATTGCCAAAGCAAGTAGGGCGGCATATACCATATCGCTCACAGCTGCACCAATGCCTGTTACAAAACCATACCACCTGCCCTTGTTCAGGGTACGTTGTATGATGAGTACACCGACAGGACCCATAGGGGCCGAAGCCACGATGCCTACTATCAATCCCTTGATAATACCATCTAATATGTCCATCGAACTTTCAAACATAGTAACAGAATGAGTTGCAAAATTAGTCATTTTTCGTCACATTTGAAAGCAAAAGTGCAATATTTTGTTTCTTAATGGTCCCTTTCAGTACATTTCGACCAAATTTTCTACTTAAATAAGGTGAAAAGTATTAACTTTGAACACGAATCGCGCAGATTGCGCAGTAATTTTGCTAACCGAAAAAATAATATATTTTTAATTTCTTATGAAACCTTACGTAATTGGATTGGACCTTGGCGGAACAAATTCCGTTTTTGGCATCGTAGATGCTAACGCAAATGTAGTAGCAGAAACTTCTGTAAAGACCCGTGGCCATGGCCCCGTTGAGCAATATGTTGCCGACTGTGTGGAGGCACTCAAAGTCATCATCGAAAAAGTGGGTGGCATTGACAAGATTCAGGGCATGGGCATCGGAGCCCCCAACGGAAATTATTATACCAACTGTATCGAGTACGCCCCCAACCTCCCCTGGGGCGACGGCAAGATTCCCTTGGGCCAGATGTTCAGCGACGCCCTGGGCATTCCCGTGGCAATGACCAACGATGCCAATGCCGCCGCTATGGGCGAGATGGCTTATGGTGCAGCCAAGGGCATGAAGAACTTCATCATGATTACCCTCGGTACTGGCGTGGGTTCAGGCATCGTTTGCGACGGCAAGATGGTGTACGGTTCCGACGGTTTGGCTGGCGAGTTGGGACACGTTCGCGTTATGCCCGACGGCCGTGAGTGCGGTTGCGGTCGCAAGGGTTGTCTTGAGACCTACTGCTCGGCTACTGGCGTGGCACGTACTGCTCGCGAAATCCTCACCACCACCGACAAGCCCACCCTGCTCCGCGAGATTCCCCTCGACCAGATCGAGAGCAAGGACGTGAGCATTGCTGCCGGCAAGGGCGACGAGGTTGCCAAGAGCATCATGGACTTCACCGGTCGCCTGTTGGGTAGTGCCTGTGCAGACTTTGCTTGCTTCAACTCTCCCGAGGCATTCATCTTCTTCGGTGGTCTTGTCAAGGCTGGCGAACTCATCATGGACCCCATCCGCAAGGGTTACGACGAGAACGTCCTCAAGTGCTACAAGGGCAAGGCAAAGATGCTGGTTTCACAGCTCGACGATGCCAAGGCAGCCGTTCTGGGTGCCAGCGCTCTGGCTTGGGAACTCTAAAGAATAAAGACTGATTGCGCAGATTACATGGTCTCCTTCCGACGCATTAAAGCCGGGAAGAACCCATGTAATCTGCGAATCCGTGTACATAATACCAGTCTGCCCAAGGCGTTTCCACACGCCAAACATGCAGATTGATGCGAACCCACGTTTCGCAGTTATCATTGATTTCAAAACGAACCCTCAACGAGAAATGAAAAAACCATTTTCACTCAAGTTCATCACAACCACCCTACTCCTGTCATCGGCCATAAGCGCCTCGGCACAACGCATTTCGGGTACGGTGACCGACTCGATAGGCAATCCTATTGCCAATGCCAGCGTAACGGAAGTGGACGCCAACCACCGTGTGCTGAGCAACACGCGAACCGATGGAAGCGGTAACTTCAATATGCAGTTGCGTAGCATGGGAAACACCCGTATCCGCATCAGCGCAGATGGCTACAAGATGCTGTCGAAACGCTCGGAACGAGGACAGAAACAAACCTTCCTCATGGCCAAGAAGACGGCTTCGCAACTTAGCATTGCCGAGAAGGCCAACCAGGGCTTCAAGCGCAACCACATCCTCACGGAGAAACTGTTCTGCGGTCGCAGTGGAGCCACGGAAGTGCCTTGGACTGTGATGTTTGAGCAGATAGGCGACACCACCTTCGTGCTTCGCATGCCCGTCAAGGCATCGGCTATGAACGCCACATACAACGAGGGACGAAGCGTGACCTTCGTGGACTGGGGAGAGAGTCAGTTGCTGATGTCGTACAACGGTGAGGATTGTCCCGCCATTGGTGGATATCCCAACGAGCGTTCAACGTGGAAGTACGTTACCGACCGTGAGGATGTGATGCACGACATGCATCGCGACTATGGTGGAAGCACCAGCGAGTCCATCTACTTCTACCCTGCCTTCATGCTCACGCTCGACGAGGTCAACACACTCATCAAGGAGGCGGATCATCTGGGGCGACTGCTCATCGATACCGAGCAAGCCGACAATGTATGGTTTATGTATCCTCGCGCCAGCTTTAGCAAGGAACTGTCCAAAGTGCTGAAGAAACTGCAAGATACAGCCACCAAGAGTAAAGAAAGGAAGAAATAAAGAAATGCCGGAAGTTTCCGGCATTTCTGTTTATTTAGGTTATAAAACCTTATTTATCATTGACACTACAAGTTTTACTTTAGCACCTTTTTATTGTTCTTCACAACCACGCCCTTGTACTCATCAGTTGCAGGAACACCGTCTAAAGTGTAGGTTGCATGGGTGCTGTTACCTTCTGCCTTGACGGCATTGACTACAGTAGGAGCCTGGTAGCCCGTACGCTGCAAGACCTGTGTCATGCAATGTGAAGCACCATAGCCGCCAATCAAGTTCTCCAACTCTATCCACTCTACGGTTACGCCATTCTTCTCATATTCTGCTGCAAGAGCATCGCTTTGGTGAGCCACCGACATGATGTGACGGGCATCGATGGCAAGGAAGTTGTTGGCATAGTGGTCAGCGTCCTCCTTAGAGATACGGATAACTTTGATACCCTTCTCTGCAAGGAACTTCTTGAAACTCATACCAGCATATGCATCCACCGTATGATAAGCCTTTGTGCCCGGCTGACGAGCATACATGTCGATAGTAAGGAAGTTGATATCACTTTCATCCTCTGCGTCATAGCGGTTAAAACAGAGTGTGGCAAGATCCTTGTCGATAACATTGAAGTAGGTATCAAGATGCATCTGGTACTGGTCTTTCCAGCGCTCACGCACTACAACCAAGGTATCATGGCCAATGACATCATTCTCCAACATCTCGTCAATGGCACCCTGGTTGGTGCGAAGACCCTGACCAAGGAATGCGAAGGTACCCATTGGGATGTAGTCACCACCTTCCAGACGACTGTTCTCACCCGAGATGCGATATACGGGTTCCTCACCCATGTGCTTATAGCAAGCCTCAACAATATCAACCTCAGGAGTACGCTGCTGAGAATTCATCTTGCACATAATATGGCCTTTGGGGGTAGTGATACTTTGGTCGCGCAAGAAATACATGTTCATCAAAGACTCATGCTGATACACTGCTACCAAACCGGTGTTGATGCCAGTTTCGCTCAAGATTACAGTAGGATGATTGATAATGCAGCGGATCAGGTCCTTCTTACTCATCTTGTGCAGCACCTTCTGACGGTAATTTTCAAGACTATCGGGGGTGATGCTCTTCAAAGCAGTACCATCATATTTCAAGCAGCCATCGGCCAAGGCAATCAACTTATCCTTATCGACTTCCTGCAGGATATCCTGCACGCGAAGCACCTCTATATCATTGGCGCGCAACTTCTCAATATACCCCAGATGCTCCTCTGCCGCCATATCCACATCAAAGTAGTCGTCATAAAGACCGGCAGCGGGATGGATGATACCATCAAAAAGCTCCTCGCCAGGAGTGTACATCAAAATAGATTTCGCTTTCGTAAACTCTGCCACAGGGTAAGAAATCTCCTGGGCACTCATCTCTTGCGCAAAGACAAGCATAGCAATTGCAAATAGTTTTTTCATCGTTTTTGTTAATTAATTATGTTTATGTAATAAAACTTATTCAACTCCCATCTCCACAAACTTTCTGGATGAAATTATGGCATAGCCAAATGGCCACTGCAAGACAACATACTCTCCAATATTATATTATAAAGAATACTGCTTGGTCATCAACTCTTATCTGCCAAGAAGCCAAGGAAAAACGCTCGTTAATGTCTGTCACACCTTCTCCATTTAGCATTTTGACACCGCAAAATTACGAAAATATTTTTTTCCAACAAAAGAAAAATAAATGTTTTACATACTTTTTCTTTGAAATGTGTATGTTTTTTGCTAAGTTTGAGCCGTCTCATCCCGTTTGCGGCTAACTGGACGTGGGCAAAGACTTATTTTTCCGTACCGCATGAGAGACACCATACGATTTTATATATTTACAACCATCAAACAGAACCATTATGAAGGTCTATGTCCATTCATCTGCAAATGGGTTTCCGCAGAACTATAATTTCTTCAATGCTTATGAGGGATTTCTTGACATGGGGGCAGAGATTGTCAACTTTTATGATCCGAAAGAGCTATCTGTATGTAAAAAAGAAGATATTATAGTTAGCTATGTCGATGTTGTCAGAGACAAGTTGTTTCAATTAGGAATCTCTGTCCCTGAGATAGATTACCCTAACGAATTGGAGAAATATCTTGGCAGGAAGATCTGGAAGTCTACAATTAATGAAATCAGCAATTCACCTCACTTATGGCCAGTTTTTGTAAAATCTACAGAAGATAAAAGGATTACGGGTAAGGTGATTACGTCTATTCGCGATCTGGCGGGTTGTGGTGAATCTGGCTGTAATGCAGAAGTATATTGTTGTGAACCTTTGAACTTTGTAGCAGAATGGAGAGTCTTTCTAAGGTACGGAAAAATACTTGATGTGAAACCATATAGAGGGGATTGGCGTGCTCATTATGACTATAGAGTTATTGAGTCGTGTATAAATGATTACAACTCCGCTCCCAAAGGATGTTCCGTGGATTTTGGACTAACAAAGGATGGCAGAACTTTGTTGATAGAAGTAAACGACGGTTATGCTTTGGGGTGCTATGGCTTAAATAAGTATTCTTATGCAAAACTACTTTCTGCACGTTGGGCAGAACTGACAAATACAGAAGACCCATTTAACTTTTAATTTATCCATCACCGCATTCGGAGACAGAGATGCATTCTGCAAAACTTCAAGATTTTTTAACTACCACCTTAATATCGAATCGTATTAGGAGCAAAGTACTGACTAAGTATTGATTAAGTATTGACTAAGTACTGACTAACTACTAAGAGAATTGAAAGAAGAAATTTCCTACAGAAAGGCGCGCCAACAGCCATACAACATTCTTACAAGAATAAAGGGCTTATGCCCTGAACAACTGTTATCTTTGTAAAAAAAAGGAACATGTTGCGATGGTATCGGCTGATATCAGTTAACATCGGGGACGGGAGCAAGCCAAAACTTCTTTACAACTAAACCGCAACTTGCAAAAAGGTGCTTACACCCTGCACACGAGGTTCCCCCAATGTGTCTACACAAATCCGTGGAGAATCACAGAGGATAGTAAGGGGAAAGTAATGCGTACCTTTGAGGAACACTACATAAGGAAACTACTTGTGCTTCCTTCTCGCCTTTTTTAAGCTGCTTTTTAACAAACTTTGCAGTTTCCTTGCCTACCTGCCCAGCCACCTTGTCGAATGACTCCTCCGGCAATGTTCCATCATCAATGGAAAAGGTGGTGTACGACACCACGCTAGATGAGGCAACCGATCCGTTGTAATCATAACTGTAAAAGTAAGCAGAGGGCAACATATAGTTTGCTTTTTTAATTGTTTTTTGTTCAGCATGTGCTTTGGATGTCTCAAATTCATTGGACACTCCCAGCACTCTACCTTCCCTCTCCAAACGGACGATATATCTCAGCGTGGGAACTAGGAAATGCGACATGCGTGTTACCTCCACACGCAAGGTCAAGGGACGGATTCCCTCATATACCAAATCGATCTCTTTTCTAAGCCCCTTCTCCAGTTCACTTCTGAAATGCTCTGTCATATGAGATAGCGAATCAATAGCATAAACAACCCCATGCGGTATTAACCCCTGTTTGCCCGACGCTCGTTCTGTCAATACATCCGACAAATCGAACACTACCAGCACGTCCTTCTCGCCAACCAAGGCATCACACATGCCGTTGTGCAAACGTGCTGAGCGAAACGAGCATCACCAACCAGAGTCCATGTATTCATCTTTTCGGTTCTTTCCCAATAAGCAATGTGCAAAAATACGCGATTTTAGCCGAAACGAAATACATTTCCATCCCTTTTTTTCGCTAAGTCAAGAAAAAGCAGTACCTTTGCACCCGAAAAAAAGCATAAAAAAAATAACATCATAAATTATGGCAATTAAATTCTTCAAAACACCCGAGAACACCATCATCGCTACCCAGAGCAAGGCAGAGATGACGGCCGAGGAAATCGAGAAACTGAGCTGGCTCTATGGCGGAGCTAAGGTAGAGGACGAGCAGAACCTGAAGGGATTCTACGTCGGTCCACGTCGCGAGATGATTACTCCTTGGAGTACCAATGCTGTGGAGATTACCCAGAACATGAGTCTGGAGGGCATCCAGCGCATCGAGGAGTACTTCCCCGTTGATAGCGAGGACGCAAAGCACGACCCCATGTTGCAACGCATGTACAAGGGTTTGGATCAGCAGATCTTCACCGTCGACATCAAGCCCGCAGCCATCCAGCAGATTCAGAACCTGGAGGAGTACAACGAGCAGGAAGGTTTGGCACTCTCACCCGCAGAGATTGAGTATCTGCACAAGGTAGAAGGTGAGCTGGGTCGCCCCTTGACCGACTCGGAGGTGTTCGGTTTTGCACAGATCAACTCAGAGCATTGCCGTCACAAGATTTTCGGCGGTACCTTCATCATTGACGGCGAGGAGAAGCCCTCAAGCCTGTTCCAGATGATCAAGAAGACCACCAAGGAGAATCCCCATA
>JAZUKS010000048.1:0-6321 GCA_045643405.1 Bacteroidaceae bacterium
CCATTGGATGTCAACTCTCGAACACCGTTCCCCCAAAACACAATACCCTCTGCTGTGCGGCAGAGAGTCACAGCAGGAAGGTCATCGGGGAGGTCTGCCAACCCGAATTCGGGCAACAGATGTCCACCATATCCATAAACACGGACCTTGGAAGGATCCTTGAATCCCATAGCAGTCAGCCGTTTAGGAGTAAGGAGATACAATCCGTCATCGGTTACCTCCACACGTTTCCAATGTCCTTCCCTCAGCCGACTATGTGAAGCATAGCGGATAGATGCTGACGAAGACGCCATTGAGCCATGTGTACGTTGGTTGGCATTGCTGCACTCTTTTGACTGACGCACTAAAGAGAGGTCAAAATCCGTAATCTTCCACAACTTCCCATCACGCTGAATCACCGGAAGGAAAGAGACATCCAGTCGCCCTCGTTTGGCTGCAACACCCAAGTAGGTATGAATGTCCGGCCAAGTAGGAATCTCTTCTGGAACAAGGCTAAAGATACCATCCTCTAAAGGTTCCAAAACAGGAAAGGTGAGTTTGACGTCGCAGTCACAAGCCTCATAATCAGTTCCCAGATCGATGCTTGTGCTGAATACCGGCAACACGGAGTCGCGACTTGCAGAAAGCCAATCCACCGAATATGCCACAGTCTGCGCCCTCAGACAGAGGACGACAGACAGGGTCGCCAACATACAGAGTATTTTTTTCATTTCACATTAAAGCTCAAAACCTTGCGTTCGCCCAGCCATCCATCAAGATGCTGATTAGGATGGACTGGACCCACACCCGCTGGTGTCCCCGTATAAAGGAGGTCACCCGTCTTCAGCGTATGGAAGCGGCTCACGTAGGACACCAGTTGCGCCACACTGAAAAGCATATCGCCTGTATATCCCGTCTGCACGGTCTTACCATCAATATCCAGATGGAACGTCAGATCCTGCAGATCACAGACTTCCTCCACCGGTACCCATTCACCCAGCACGGCCGATCCATCAAAACCCTTGCTGAGGTCCCAAGGCAGCCCCTTGTCCCTCAGCGATCTCTGCAAATCGCGGGCAGTAAAATCGATGCCCACTGTAACAGCACCGATGTAGCGATCTACAAAACGCTCGGGAATAGACTTACCCATGCGGTCAATACGTACCACCAGTTCCGTCTCATAATCGAACTGACTCGCAAAGTCAGGAACGAAGAATGGCTTTCCGTTCTTCAGTATGGCCGAATCTGGCTTGGAGAAGATCACCGGGTCCTTCGGTAATATCAACGTTTTTTCGAGCTCTTTATTGTGCTCGAGATAGTTCATTCCCACACAAAGTATTTTCATAATGCCACAAAAATACGGTATTTTTGACAAACGGCCACGAAAAAGTCCAAAAATTTGCAAACAAGCAAATAACAACCTACATTTGCACTCAAAAGAACGAATCGCTATGGATTGGAAAGATCGTTTAGGCATTGTTTACTCCACCAATGCCGATTTTGAATATACCACATCAGAAGAGCCTGAACAAGAAACACTGGCTAAGGAGCGCCAACGGCTACGCGTGACACTGGAAAAGAACCACCGTGGTGGTAAAACTGTAACCATCGTGCTTGGCTTCGTAGGTAACGACAAGGATCTCGCAGAGCTCTCCCGATTGCTCAAGACTCGTCTAGGCGTCGGAGGTTCAGCCAAAGAAGGCGCAATAATCGTGCAGGGAGACTTCCGCACGCGGGTAATCGATATCCTGAAGGCGAACGGATATACAGACGTGAAGTAAGACCTGTTTCTCGTCTTGCATACCATACAATACCAGATACGAAAGAGACTTCCGAATACGCCCTCATTCGTACAAAGGGAAAGTGCATCTATCCCAAGAATGAACTGGAGTAGCACAGAAAGACCTATATGCAGAAAAAGGGCCGAGAGAAAACTCTCAGCCCTGTATCTGTCAGATAAGGTTCAGATTTGTCTGTTTAATCAGAGCTTTGCGATGTGAGCGCAGAGCTTGGACTTCAGATTGGCGGACTTATTCTTGTGGATAATGCCCTTCTTTGCCAGTTTGTCCAACATCTTCTGTACCTGAGGGTACATAGCTTCTGCCTCTGCCTTGTCGGTCGTAGCGCGGAGCTTGCGAACAGCATTGCGCATTGTCTTGCCATAATAGCGATTGCGCAGTCTGCGGGTCTCGGTCTGACGAATTCTCTTCAGTGACGATTTGTGGTTTGCCATCTTATGTTTCTTTATTTATTGTTACCTAGTAGCGCCACGGGGAATCGAACCCCGCTTTAGAGAATGAAAATCTCTCGTCCTAGCCGATAGACGATAGCGCCATCCTTCGCCCATCAAGGGCATTCGCTCGATTAAAGCGGGTGCAAAGGTAAGTGATTTTTTGTTACTGCAAAAATTTTTTTAAAGATTTTCCAACTTTTTTTTGTCAAAATACGCAAATGCGCCTCATTTCCATCACAGAGGGAACGCAAAAAAGGCTTTCCGGCACAGATAATGTGTGAGTCACTTCGCATCAAACACAATCTTGCTACGACAGGAAATAGAACCATCCTCCTTGCGTATTTCGGCATCATATTCGCCGCCATCGGCTTCTTCAACATACACTGCGAGGGCCTCGCCATAATGACACTCTAAATGATAGTTGATCTCAATGCAACGGACGCGATGACTGCGGCAGACTTCCATCGGCAACGCATCCAATAAATGCTCAATGTATCGAATACTGTTGAAATGCCCATTATAGTCAATGTCACAGAACAAAGGTCTGAACACGAGCGAAGGCTCCATTGCAGACACATTCGTTCGGCGAGTACGCTCCAAGGGACATGGTGGAACCTCATCTTCGGGGCAAACGGCTTTAGAATAACCGGGCAGCAAGAGAGATATGTCTGCGGCCTTACGGGTAGCAAGATCCATCAATGCCCATACCGAAGAGGCATATCCTACAGGAGCTCCATCCGCATCATATATAGCAAAATCTCGATGTGAAAACCAACGGGTTGCATCAGCGACCCATGTACAAATAGTATAGGTGTCAAATTCACACAGAGGCCGATCCATTTGTATGAGCAAGCGGGAGAACACCCATGCCAGTCCTCGTTGCCGCAAGGTTTCGCGACCGAACCCAAACGATTCGGCGTGACGTGCTGCCGCATTGAGTAACTGATTGCCCAATACAGCAAAAGACAGGCGTTCCGTACAATCCAAATGAAATGACTCTACCTTATATATATATGTGCCGATGTGCTGCGCCATCACCTATTGATTCTATTATTTACAAGCGCAAATATAAGGCATCGTCGAGAGAAAAACAAACATTTTCGCAAAATCAATTTTATTTTCGGGAATTAATGCCTACATTTGCCCAAAATATCGAAAAAGAAAAAGACATATGGCAAACAGCAAAACCAACCAAGCGCTCACATTGCTCTATGAGCTGAGCGTGATGCAGGATGGAGAGGAAGTAATCGTTGAAGAGTGTACAAAGGAACGTCCTTTCATCTTCGTCACCGGTTTAGGCTTCACCTTCGACGCCTTTGAAGCTCAATTCGAGAACTTAAAGACGGGTGACGACTTCGACTTTATCATCCCCAAGGAAGAGGCCAACGGAGAACGCAACGAGGAGTTTGTATTCGATGTGCCCAAAAGCACCTTTGTCGTGGACGGGAAATTTCAGGACGATGAGATTTATCCCGGGAACATTGTTCCTCTTTTGGATGCTGAAGGCCATCGTATTCAGGGAATGGTCGTGGATGTGAAGGAAAATAGTGTTACTCTTGACCTCAACCATCCACTGGCAGGCAAGGACCTCCATTTTGAAGGAACGGTGCTCGAAAAACGCGATGCCACTCCCCAAGAGATACAAGGTATGCTCAACGTCATTACCGGCGCAGGACATTGCGGAGGATGTCATGGCGATTGTGAGGAATGCGACAAAGAGTGCAGTGATGACGAAACCTGCAGTTGTCAAGGCAAAGGCAAGGGAAAAGGTGGCTGTCACCATAAATAACTAAGCAACAGATCAAGCAAAGCCATTTTCTACCGCATGAACACCTTCGGCACGCTCTTCCGTTTAACGACTTTTGGCGAGTCCCATGGCCCCGCCATTGGGGGTGTCGTCGATGGGATGCCATCAGGCACTTACATCGACCAGGAGTTTATCCGCAAGGAAATGGGGCGTCGTCGCCCTGGCCAGAGCGTCCTCACTTCAACCCGTAAGGAAGATGATGAGGTAGAATTCCTCTCCGGTATTTATGAAGGCCTCAGCACAGGTGCTCCCATCGCCTTCATCATCCGCAACACGGACTGCCGACCCGCCGACTACGAAAGGCTAAAGGACCTCTATCGTCCCAATCATGCTGACTACACTTATGACGTCAAATACGGCATCCGAGACCCAAGAGGTGGCGGACGTTCTTCTGCCCGCGAGACGGCCGCACGAGTGGTAGCCGGTGCACTGGCGAAACTCTATATCAAACAATACGGAATCAATATCCACGCCGAACTGTCACAAGTCGGAGATGAAACAGATAAAGAACGGATGATGACTCTCATCGAACAGGTTCGAGCGGAAGGTGATTCCATCGGAGGCATCGTAAGTTGCATTATCGAAGGTTGCCCAGTTGGTGTTGGTGAACCCATCTATGGAAAGTTGCATGCACAGTTGGGCTGCGCAATGCTCAGTATCAACGCCTGTCATGGTTTTGACTATGGCATCGGATTTCGTGGCATCAGCATGCGAGGCTCAGAACAGAGCGATGTTTTCGTATGCGACGGAGAAGGCAATGTTTCAACGCTGTCCAACCATTCAGGAGGCATTCAGGGAGGTATCAGTAATGGTCAGCCCATCTGTTTCCGAGTTCTATTCAAGCCTACGCCAACGCTACTGCGTGAGCAACAGACCATAGACGTCGAAGGCCATTTGAAACACTTCAAGGCCGAGGGGAGGCATGATCCCTGTGTAGCCTTGCGAGCAGTACCGGTCGTCGAGGCGATGGCAGCCATCGTCATAGCAGACAACCTTCTTATTTCGTGCGGGCAACGTACGAAATCTCTTTGACCTTCTTCAGGTCAGAGACAATACTCTGAATATCGTCCACATCATGTACTCGAAGGGTAATCTCCCCTTCGAAGATACCTTCATGCACACCGATAGTGATACGGTCAATATTGACGTTCAACTTTTGTGATACAATGACGGTAATCTTATTGAGCACGCCCAAGCCATCAATGCCGCGCAACGCAATAGTAGCTGGGAAAAGGTATTCTTTGTGTGTACTCCATGTCGTAGCCAAAATACGGTTGCCAAATCCAGCCTTCAACTTAGCCGCCACAGAACAATTACGTTTGTGGATGATAATCTTCCCATCATGATCAACAAATCCCAAGACATCATCACCAGCAATGGGATTGCAGCAGGTGGCTAAATAATAGCGTGTGCCGATGAGTTCATCTGTCAACACCAAAGGCTTTCTTCTATCAATGCTCTTAATGTCAAACACTTCGCCCATCTCTGTGTTTTCTTGCCTATCGGAGGTCTTCGGCTTCCGCTTAAACAGTCCGGCAATACCAGTGCTACCCTTGATAACGTTTTTCTCGGCATCACCAAGTATAATGCCTTTCCGACCAACAACTGCAAAAAGTTGTTCCTTATTCTCAAGTCCGTGCATGGCAGCTATTCTCTCGAAGGAAGAGCTGTCAACGGGCAGATCCTCCTTCTCCAAAAAGGCAGTAATGATTGCCTCACCATCTTTTTGGAGCATACGCTGCTCGCGACGGAGTGAAGCTTGTATCTTACTGCGAGCCTTTGCGGTCGTGACAATATCCAGCCACGAAGGATCCACATGCTGCGTGCGAGATGTCAGCACCTCAACCTGATCACCACTTTGCAACTGGTAGCTCACTGGTACAAGTTTATGATTGACTTTGGCGCCAATGCAATGTGTACCCACCATCGTATGGATAGTAAAGGCGAAATCCAAGGCCGTGCTTCCCTGAGGCATCGTGCGGATATCCCCTTTAGGAGTGAACACGAAAATCTCTGATGCATACAGATTCAGTTTGATGGCGTCAAGGAAATCCATAGCATCGGGTTGAGGATCATCGAGAATCTCCTTGATAGTCCGCAGCCACTTGTCAAGTTCGCCATCGTCCTCCTCGTAGAAAAGAATCTTTTCGGGAGAAGCATTTACATCCTGTGAAACATCTGCAGACCTCTGTTCTGCCTTGTATTTCCAGTGAGCTGCCACTCCCTGCTCGGCAATGTCGTCCATTCGACGGCTGCGTATCTGCACCTCCACCCATTCGCCATGATGACTCATCAGCGTCAC
>JAZUKS010000049.1:0-9859 GCA_045643405.1 Bacteroidaceae bacterium
CGGACGCACCACCATCTTCGACTACTGGACAGTCGACACCATTCGCCGTTGGCGCAATGAGGGCAAGTTCGACGGTCGCCAGCTCACTCCCACCGAGGTTAGTCTGCAGCAGTTCTACAGCACCATCCTCAACCTTGCCACCGATGAGAAGGCCATCAATCAGGGCGAGTTCTATGACCTCACCTACGTTAATCCGCGCACCGAAGAGTTCAACCCCGCCACGCAGTACGCCTTTATCCGTCGCTACGAGAACGAGTTGCTAATCATTGTCACCAACTTCGACAACTACGATGCACGCACAGGCGTTGTCATTCCACAGCACGTATTCGAGCACTATGGCATTGAGGAACTGGATAGCGTCAAGGCTCAGGACCTCATTACTGGCGACACCTTCAATATTGCCTTTAACTCCAAGGAACCCGTACGCTTGCAGGTATTTGCAAACTCTGGACGCATACTGAAGATTGTCTATTAAAAATTGGCGAAAGGAAAAGGACTATTGTAGAGCAGGAAAGCGAAGGTAGAAAAAGGGAAAACGAAACCGTTCATTCTCCGCTTCCAATTCCAATAAAAAATCACGCCCGAAGAAACGTTTGTTTCTTCGGGCGCTTTCGTTTCTCACTGCATAGACAGCGAGCGTGTTTTTACATGATAAAAGATAAGGTTTTCTAGAACTAAGGATATTACAAACATTTATTCTACATTATTTATTATCTAAGTCTCAGAAACCTTACTTGCATTTATCATTCTTACAAATCAAGGTTAAAACCGATAGCAACAACATCGTTCTTACGAGAGTAGATGTCGGTCTTTGCACCGCCTAAAGTGCTAACGGAACGGTCACCATAGATAGTGTGCATATAACCCAAGTCAATGCTGAGGCGATCGGTTGCCTTATAACGAAGACCCAAACCAACCATATTATTAGAGAGGTTAAAGCTGAGGTCGTTCATATATTCGTCAGAAAGACCATACTGGGTGGTCTGCCATGAAGCACTTGCAGAAAGACGGCTGGTCAAATCATATTCTACAGAAGCATTGAGTTCCCATGTATTGTGATCAATGAGGTCCTGCTTGTCGCCATACTTCTTGGCACTCTTGTCAAAATACATATTGTAACCGGCACCCATACGGAACTTCTCGGTTGGACTGTACATAGTACCCAAAGAAAGAATGCCAGGAATGTCCTCACGAACCTTTGTGCCATCAGCGAACTGTGCCAACACGTTGCCGGGCTGAGATGCCTGAGCAGCAGCAAAGTTGTTCATCTCGCTCTTGTTCTTGAGGTTCATCTTGGTAGGAGCCTCAAACTTGGCAGCAAAATTCCACTGGTCGTTCATCTTGTAGTCGATACCGATGATGGGAGTGATGCCAAAACCTGTTTGGTCCGCATTAAGCGTAAGTGTATTGTCGCCAAGCACCTGCGAACCAGTGTCACTACCTGTCAGATTTGCGCCAAGCAAAGCCGCTGTAGGAACGGAGTAGTTGTAAGCATAACTTGCCTTAACATCCTGAACGTATCCATAGTAATTGCAAGTAGCATAAACTCCACGCACACCAACGAAACCAGCCAACTTGTCATTGAACTTATAAGTACCACCCAATTGCAAACCGAAGTAGTAACTACGGCCACGCATAAAAGCATCGAGAGAGTAGCCCGTCATTGAACTGTTGAAGGTACCATTACCTACCAAGTCGGCAGCCATAGCAGAAGGAACACCCTTACTCTCCAATCCACTCAATACTGTACTCTTCACCATACCGTTAACCATTCCGGGCAGTTGCTGAGCCAACGTACTGCTGTAGAGGGTTTCAAACGATCCAAGACCTTTGTCGAACTCACACTTGCCACCGCCACCGGTAAGCGCAAAATGGGCGCTAAGGCTCCACTTGTCCTTATTGTATACTACTGAAAGCGAGGGAATAACGGGCGCAAGTGCTTCCCCCTTGAACTCATGGGTTGCACTGTTGTTCTCGGTGTTCAATGCGAAATAAGGGAATGTCGTAGAAATGTTGCGCTGCTGAATAGCAGTCTGACTGTTAAGGCTTATGTGCCAACCATTGCTAAGAAATGCACTACCGGCAGGATTGGCATAGATACCGGCAATGTCAATGAGACCATTCTGCGCCATGTATCGCAAGAAAGCCGCATTCTGATTGGAGTTTGTCAGCAAACCTCCAGCCTGTACACCCATCGCGCTCATTGCGAGAAGAGCGGCAGAAAGAATAGATTTTTTCTTCATAAAAACTGATAGTTAAACAATTTGTATCCTATTTAATTTGGGGGGATATTGTTCTATTTTTACTACTAATTGTTCTATTTCCGCGCAAAGGTAAGACTTTTACGGGAAGTGTGCAAATAAAAACAAATATATTTTGCACAAAGAAACCTTATTTTGTGCATTTCTGCATATTTTCCATGATTTTGTGCAAAACAAGAACAAAAAAGAAGACATTTTACATATTATAATTAAACACGCGAACAAACACGATAGAAACTGCTATGTTCGTACTACTACAAAGCATATAACAACATGCCAGGGAACGGTGTTCCGAAAACCCATATCTTGAATGCATAGTCTTTTATACCTTCATTTGAACAGCAGCTAAAATGAGCCAAAGCCACAATTATGGTAATAAAATTTGCATAATCGCATAATTATAAGTACCTTTGCATCCAAATTCGATCGAAAAAAAGCAAAATACAATATGTTTGATAATCTAAGTGAGAGATTAGAACGCTCCTTCAAGATATTGAAGGGTGAAGGTAAGATTACCGAGATCAATGTAGCAGAAACGCTGAAGGATGTGCGCCGCGCCTTGCTCGACGCCGATGTGAACTACCGAGTTGCCAAGGATTTCACAGACACCGTAAAGAAGAAAGCACTGGGTCAGAATGTACTTACTTCTGTGAAACCCAGTCAATTGATGGTTAAAATCGTTCACGACGAGTTGGCAGAGTTGATGGGTGGCGACACCGCTGAACTCAACCTTCCTGGTCGCACAGGCGATCCCACCATCATCCTTATGGCGGGTCTCAACGGTTCTGGTAAGACCACCTTCACCGGCAAACTTGCCAAGATGCTGAAGGAGAAGAAAGCAAAGAATCCTCTTGTTGCAGCCTGCGATACCTTCCGCCCTGCCGCTATGGAGCAGTTGAAAGTGCTCGCTGACCAGGTAGGCGTACCCTGCCACATCGAGATGGGCGCTACCGACCCCGTCAAGGTGGCACTCAACGCTATCCAGGAAGCCCGCTCGAAGGCGAATGACGTTGTCATTGTCGACACCGCCGGTCGTTTGGCCATTGACGAAGAACTGATGCAGCAGATCCAGGACATCCGCGATGCCATCCATCCCCACGAGATTCTGTTCGTGGTAGATGCCATGACAGGTCAGGATGCCGTCAACACAGCCAAGGAGTTCAACGAGCGCCTTGACTATACCGGTGTTGTACTCACCAAGTTGGATGGTGACACACGTGGTGGTGCTGCACTTTCCATCCGCACCGTAGTGAACAAGCCTATCAAGTTCGTCGGAACAGGCGAAAAGATGGATGCCATCGACCCCTTCCACCCTGCCCGAATGGCAGACCGTATCCTCGGAATGGGTGATATCGTCTCTCTGGTTGAGAAGGCCCAGGAGCAGTATGACGAAAAGGAGGCTAAGCGCTTGGAAGCACGCTTGCGCAAAAACAAGTTTGACTTCAACGACTTCTACCAGCAGATTCAGCAGATCAAGAAGATGGGTAACATCAAGGACTTGGCCAGCATGATTCCTGGTTTGGGAAAAGCTCTCAAGAACATTGACATTGACGACAATGCCTTCAAGAGCATTGAAGCCATCATCCTCTCTATGACTCCCAAGGAGCGCGAGAATCCCGGCCTGCTCAACACCAGCCGTCGCCAGCGTATTGCCAAGGGTTCGGGCACCAACATCCAGGAGGTGAACCGCCTCATCAAGCAGTTCGACCAGACACGCCAAATGATGAAGATGGTAACCGACAAGAGCAAGATGCAGCAAATGGCAGCCATGATGAAGATGAAGGGTGGTATGCCTGGAATGCCCGGCATGCCTTCTGCAAAGTAAAAACGAAAAAACAGTTCCCGGCACCAATCTTTTAAGGGTTGGTCCCAACATATAAAACAAAAAGTATGGAGTTAATAGATGGAAAAGCAACTGCCGCTACGATAAAGGCAGAGATTGCTGCTCGTGTAGAGCAGATTGTTGCTAACGGCGGTCGCCGTCCTCACCTTGTTGCCATTCTCGTAGGTCATGACGGAGGCAGCGAGACGTATGTAAAGAATAAGGTACTCGCGTGCGAGGCATGCGGATTCAAGAGCACCCTCATTCGCTATGAGGACGACATCACCGAGCAGGCTCTCCTGCAGAAGGTAGATGAGCTCAACAAGGACGAGGAAGTAGATGGTTTCATCGTTCAGCTCCCCCTCCCTAAACACATCGACGAGCAGCGCATCAACGAGGCTATCGACTGGAGCAAGGACGTAGACGGTTTCACTCCCGTCAACGTAGGACGTATGGCATTGGGACTTCCCAGTTACGTAAGCGCCACTCCCAAGGGCATCCTGGAGTTGCTGCGCCGCTACAACATTCCTACCAGCGGTAAGAAGTGCGTCATCCTTGGCCGTTCAAACATCGTAGGCAAGCCCATGGCACAACTTATGATGCAGAAGCAGTATGGCGATAGCACCGTAGTGGTATGCCACAGCCATAGTGCACAGCTCAAGGAGGAATGTCTCAGCGCTGACATCATCGTAGCAGCTATCGGTCGTCCCGACTTCCTCACCGCCGACATGGTGAAGCCCGGTGCCACCGTTATCGACGTAGGTACCACCCGTGTACCCGATGCCACTCGCAAGAACGGTTTCCGTCTGAATGGCGACGTTAAGTTCGACGAGGTTGCTCCCAAGTGTGCATACATCACCCCCGTTCCCGGCGGTGTAGGTCCCATGACCATCTGCATGCTCATGTCAAACACGCTCCAGGCATACGAGCAGAAGTTCTGCAAGTAAAAGCACGATTGTCTACCGGCAAATTCAATTTCAGCATTAATAATGAACAATTAACAATGGGATGGCATCATGCTAAAAAAGCATGCCAACCTGTTGTTAATTGTTGTTTTTAGCCGTCAGATACAATTTCGATAGCGAAAAAACAAAAATAATGCATAAAAAGTTTGGAGGTTTCAGATAATTGTCGTACCTTTGCACTCGCAAAAGAGAAACAGCAGTAATGCATCTCTTTTCAGCAGGGTTCAATAGGCTCTATATGGTGACTATAGTTCAGTTGGTTAGAGCGTCAGATTGTGGTTCTGAATGTCGTGGGTTCGAGTCCCACTAGTCACCCAAGGAAATCCTCACAGCGATGTGAGGATTTCTTGTTTTTATGCAATGATGCTTTTGTCTAACTGCCGGCATCTGCCAGAGCCTATACCCAAGATTCTAGGCTCAGTCCGAAAAGCCGGTTGCATTTTTCTCTTATCTGGGGGCAGCGAACATCTCGGGGCGGAGGATATTTCGGGCTGGTGAGCATTGCGGATCAAGAATAAAGTGTACAGGTCCAAAACTGAACTGAATGCCGGGATAGAGTTCCTGCAGAGAAACTCAGAATTTGCATTTAATCGCAAAAAAAAAATGATAAAAAGACAATGCCCGACGTTACCTTTCGGTGACTAAACTTGTTATTATGATGAATCGGTTCAGAAAAATAACAAGTCAAACAATAAAAAAACAAAATTATGAGCGAAAATTTTTATTTAATTCAAAATCTCATAAATGTTCTTGTTCCAATAGGCGTTTGTGTGGTACTTCCAGTAATCATTGTAAAGTTGATTACACGTGCAAGAATCAATCGTGACAACATGCGAAAGGAAATAATCCTTGCTGCCATGGAGAAAAACGCTGATGTGGATATTGAGGATATGATGAAGAAAATGAATGGGCAAAAGAAACTGCTTAAGACTGCACTACTCAACAAATTGCTCTTGGGAAGCATCTTCACCATCTTCAGTATCTTAGTGTTTGTGGCTATGGCTGTAAACATGTGTTTTAAGGGATTTGACGAAAGCATGTTTATTTGGCTCTCGGTTATTGCAGTTCCATCTCTTGCTATTGGTGCAGCATTCCTCATAAACTACTTCTTAGGCAAAAAGATGCTTGCCAAGGAGATGGAGGCTGAAGAACAAGCTAAGTTATCAGAGAAGTCGTGACACGCGAGCAGTTCATAACACTTGTAAGGGAAGAGCAGGAGGCACTACGAGGTTTCTTGCTCGCTCTCTGCGGAGGCAACAAAGACGATGCCGACGACATAGCTCAGGACACTCTGGTGAAAGCCTATCTGTCCTCATCAGGCTATCAGGAAAAAGGACGGTTCCGGTCGTGGCTGTTCAAGATTGCACACCATACATTCCTCAACCACGTTGCAAGCCAACGCACCTTCGACAGCATAGACGAGGCGAGAACGGCGGTGGGAACCATGGACGCAGATGCAGGTTATGCTTATCAAGATCTCTACCTGGCTCTTACCACATTGCCTCCCAAGGAAAGGTCTGCAATCGCACTTTTCTATCTAAACGACTGTTCCGTCAAGGAGATAGCTAAGATGACAGACACCAACGAAGGGGCGGTAAAAATGCAACTTACCCGAGGACGTGACAAACTAAAATCAAGATTAAAACTATGATAAAGGACAAAGCACTTGAGGACTTGTTCCTCGCCCAGAAACCTGTATTCGACGACCAAGATGCATTTATGCAAAAACTCGAACGCAAAATGCAAGCTGTGGAGTACCTCAAGCAGTATGAAGAGGCAAAACTTCGTCGCTACAAATATGCAATGATAGCTACCTTTGTCATGGGTCTTCTTTCGGGAGGAGCCTTACTTACCTTCATGCTCAACACGCCTATGGACGAACCTCTTTTCACATTCAATGTCACGTCTGGTTTTCTCCTTGGAATACAGCAAAACTCACGTCTCATTGTTTCAATCGTTTTAATGCTGTTCATGACCTTTGGCATTATTAGCATTGTAAACAACATACTCGATCTCACCTTACGGAAAAAGGAAACCATCTCACCTCACACAAAGTGAAAAAGCAGAAAGAAGATAAGCCTGACACCGATTTTGACTTGCAAAAAGTGTCAGGCTTATCTTTTTTCAGAGAATGGGAGCACGGGAATATGAACATGCTCCCACCATTTTGACTTGCTTTACTTCTTTGCCTTAAGACGAATGACGGCGAAGGCATAGGGAGGAAGCTGATAGTCGAAACGGCTATCTACTGCCACAGTACTCGTAGTGGGCTTGAGGTCACGCTGGTCATAGTTTCCACTAAGGATGCTTACCTGAGCCTCATCCTGATAGCCCTCAATGCTACCAAGGTCTATCTGGACGGTATTCTTCACAGGAAGGGCATTCACCAACTTGATGATGATGTCACCCGTGGACTTGTCCTTCACCACGCTCGAACCTACTCGTTCTGCCACCTGCGCAGGTTGTACGCTACGGTCGGCATAGATGTAGGCATCGCCCGCATTCTGACCGGCAAGTGCCTGCACCCAGTAATTGACGGTGGGGAGTACTTCCTTGCTGTTGAAGTAGATAAGGTCGGGATTCCATTGCGTATGGCCGTGCTTTGCCAACAGAGGTGCGTAGCTGGACATAACCACCACGTCGCCATTGCGCTCCAACTGCGTCACGTGCATGGCCTCTGCCAGGGCATTCTCCATGCGGTTGCCACGACTGGCCCATTCACCCAGATACACCTTAGTGCCGCTACGTGGATAGCGGTCGTAGAAGTCCTCGTTGTGGAAGTACCATCCAGGATTGTTGTAGTAGTGCTCATCGACAATGGGCACGTCAAGCTGTCGGGCATGCTTCCAGCCAAACTCATAGTCGCTACCCTCCCAGAAGGGTCCTACCGTACCTACAACAGTAATCTCGGGATGTACCTTCGTCACACCCTCATACAGGAAGTCGAAACGCTCATTGAAGACGTCACCCAACAGGTCTTCGTTGCCTATGCCCAGATACTTCAGGTTAAATGGCTTGGGGTGACCCGCCTTGGCACGCATGGCTGCCAGGGGACTCTTCTTGGCATCACCATTGGCCCATTCTATGAGGTCGAGAAGCTCTTGCAGATAGCTCTCCATGGTGAGCGGCTTGCCGTTGTAGGTATAGGGGGATGGCTTACCCTTCAGGTCCTTCTCGAAGGGGATACCGCCTTGCTGACCATTACCACCTTTGTGTGAGTTCTGACAGGGTACGCCGGCTGCCAGCACGGGCAATGGTTCGGCTCCCAGGTCCTCACAGAACACAAAGTACTCATAGAAACCAAGTCCACGCGTCTGGTGGTAGTTCCAGATATTGAAGTCCGGCTGACGTTCCCAGAGTTCGCCCACCGTAGCTTGCCAATGGTAGATGTTGTCGATGCCCTGTCCATGGCTCAGACAGCCACCAGGGAATCGTACGAACCTTGGATGCATGGCCTCAATCGTCTCTGCCAGGTCCTTGCGCAATCCGTTCTTGTGTCCCTTATAGGTGTCTTGTGGAAACAAGCTCACCATGTCCACGTCCACGGTGCCCGTCTGCAGGGGTTCGATGTGCAGCACGGCCTTGTCGGCTGAGGCTGACGCTGAGAGCACGCACTTCTGCTGCTTCCATGCCGTGGTGGCTGAGAACGTATGACTAGCGAGAATCTTGCCATCGCTCACCAGACTTACCTTCACCTTACCCTTTCCACGCAGAAAGAGGGATAGGTCATAACGTGCCTTGGCTTGCAGCACAATGCCTTCCCAACCAGGATTGGTGAGATGGGCTCCCACCTCGTTGGTAGTGAGACGGGCATAATGTGCGTTGTGAGGATGGATGGGTGTGTCTGTCTCAATGCTCATGGCAGTACCCGTACCTTCCATTTTCCAGTTTGTGTCAGCCTTCCAACCGCCATGGTCGTTGGCATTATACTCGAAGTCGCGGTTCTCTATCATCTCGGCATACAATCCGCCATCGGCGCTGTAGTTGATGTCCTCAAAGAAGATGCCGAAGAGGTTAGGCGAGATGTCCTTGCTATCGTCGAGTCGTACCTTGAGCGACGTATTGACCTGCTCTACTTTGGCATAGCGCTGCTGGTCGTCCCTCATACTCTCGTTGTGCTGCTGCTCACGCCAGCGCGAGGCTTCTACCTTCTGGCGCAGGTTCTTCACCACCTCCCATGGCACACGTACTATGTTCGTGGCTTGCTGCATATGTGCCTTCATGGCCTCCCATTGTTCCTTGGGGATGCGTGGATAGTTCTGTGGTTTCCACAGCCATAGGTCTTCGCTCTCGGTCACAGCGAGTTCTGCCACATTGGGATTAGGCACAAACTCACAATGGAACTTGCCGTCTTGATACGTGAGTGTGGGGGTGTACATTTTCTTCTCGCTACCCCAGGTGCCATAGTCGCTGGTAAAGAGGTTGCGGTCGATGTTTACCCACGTCTTCATGTCGCTACTATAGGCTATGCGGAGTCCGTCCTTTGGCGAAGGGCAATAAGCCTTGATGTACACAGAATCTGTTTGTTGGGCGGATGCGCATACGCTTACCGCCATCAAGGAAAGAGTAGAAACTAATGTCTTGAAATGAATCATAAGTATTTGGTTAGTTTATGGAAGTTTTTTATCTGGTACCTTTACCCTTCGGATTCCTATTCTTTTACACCCAAACGAGAAAAACGTCCCAAAACACACGTTTTCCTCGGTCAAAATCCTTCGGGTTGATAACGGGATGATAACGGGTTGACATCGGGTTGATATCGGGAAGGCATCTGGAAAGAAAAAAGAGTACAATCCCGTTGTGCGAGAAGT
>JAZUKS010000050.1:0-7404 GCA_045643405.1 Bacteroidaceae bacterium
ATCCAGATGAACATCAAGCGTTTGATGGATATTGGTTGCTATCGTGGCGTACGTCATCGTAACGGACTTCCCGTTCGTGGCCAGAGCACCAAGAATAACGCTCGTACTCGTAAGGGTAAGAAGAAGACCGTTGCAAATAAGAAAAAGGCTACTAAATAATTAATTGAGATATGGCAAAGAAAACAGTCGCAGCAAAGAAAAGAGTCGTTAAAGTTGACGCTATGGGTCAGCTTCACGTACATAGTTCTTTCAATAACATCATCGTATGTTTGGCTAACAGCGAGGGTCAGGTTATCTCTTGGTCTTCAGCTGGTAAGATGGGTTTCCGCGGTAGCAAGAAAAATACTCCCTATGCTGCTCAGATGGCAGCTCAGGATTGCGCCAAAGTCGCTTACGACTTGGGTCTTCGCAAGGTGAAGGCATACGTTAAGGGTCCCGGTAACGGTCGTGAGTCTGCTATTCGTACCTGCCACGGTGCTGGTATCGAGGTTGTAGAGATTATCGATGTTACTCCATTGCCTCACAATGGATGCCGTCCTCCCAAGAGAAGAAGAGTATAATACATTTTAATTAGATTTGAATTATGGCAAGATATACAGGTCCTAAATCAAGAATTGACCGTCGTTTTGGTGAGACCATCCTCGGTTCTGAGAAAGTACGTGCTCGCAGAAACTTCCCTCCTGGACAGCATGGTAACAACCGTCGTCGTAAGACTTCTGAGTACGGTGTCATGTTGGCAGAGAAGCAGAAGGCTAAGTATACCTATGGTGTACTCGAGAAGCAGTTCCGCAACATGTTCGAGAAGGCTGCTCGTACCAGTGGCATTACCGGTGAGATTCTTCTCCAGAACTTGGAGAGCCGTCTTGACAATGTAGTATATCGTTTGGGTATTGCTCCCACTCGTCGTGCTGCTCGTCAGTTGGTTAACCACAAGCACATCGTTGTTGACGGTAAGGTAGTTGGTATCGCTTCTTACAGCGTTAAGCCCGGTCAGATCGTTGGTGTTCGCGAGCGTGCTAAGTCTTTGGAGGTAATCGCTGATGCACTTGCAGGTTTCAACCACAGCAAGTATCCTTGGATTGAGTGGGACGAGACACAGAAGTGTGGTAAGTTCCTTCACAAGCCCGAGCGTGCAGATATTCCTGAGACCATTAAGGAGCAGTTAATCGTTGAGTTGTACTCTAAATAATAATTAAGGATGGCGATATTAGCATTTCAAAAACCTGAAAAAGTAATAATGTTGGAGGCGGACGAGCGCTACGGCAAGTTCGAGTTTCGTCCTCTCGAAGGTGGCTTTGGTACTACCGTAGGTAATGCTTTGCGCCGTATTCTTCTTTCATCTCTCGATGGCTTCGCTATCAATACCGTTTCTATCAGCGGTGTTGAGCATGAGTTTGCTACCGTTCCCGGTGTTAAGGAGGATGTAACCAACATTATTCTGAACTTGAAGCAGGTTCGCTTCAAGCAGATCGTAGAAGAATTCGAGAACGAGAAAGTTAGCGTAACCGTAGAGAACACTACTGAGTTCCGTGCTGGCGACTTTAACAAGTATCTGACTGGATTTGAAGTGTTAAACCCTGAATTAGTTATTTGCCATTTAGATGCCAAAGCTTCGATGCAGATAGAAATCAGTATTAACAAGGGACGTGGTTACGTCCCTGCTGATGAGAACCGCGAGTTCTGTACAGACGTTAATATGATTCCCATTGATTCAATTTACACTCCTATCAGAAATGTGAAGTACGCTGTCGAGAACTTCCGTGTAGAACAGAAGACCGACTACGAGAAGCTTGTTCTGGAAATCACTACCGATGGTTCCATTCACCCGAAGGATGCCTTGAAGGAAGCTGCTAAGATCCTTATTTATCACTTCATGCTGTTCTCTGATGAGAAGATTACTCTCGAGAATGCCGATGGCGAAGGCAATGAAGAGTTCGATGAAGAGGTATTGCACATGCGTCAGCTCTTGAAGACTCGCCTTGTTGACATGGATCTTTCTGTTCGCGCCCTCAACTGCTTGAAGGCTGCTAACGTTGAGACACTTGGTGACTTGGTACAGTTCAATAAGACTGACCTCCTCAAGTTCCGTAACTTCGGTAAGAAATCGCTCACTGAGCTTGATGATTTGCTCGAGAGTCTGAATCTTTCGTTTGGAACTGACATTACTCGTTATAAACTTGACAGAGATTAATTCCTGTCGTTAAAGAAAAAACAAAAAAATGAGACATAATAAGAAATTTAACCATCTCGGTCGTACTGCATCTCATCGTGCTGCTTTGCTTAGCAATATGGCAGTAAGTTTGATCATGCACAAAAGAATCACTACGACCGTCGCTAAGGCTAAAGCACTGAAGAAGTTCGTGGAGCCCCTCATCACTAAGTCAAAGCAGGACACCACAAATTCTCGTCGTGTTGTATTTAGCTATTTGCAGGACAAGTACGCCATCTCTGAGTTGTTTGGCGAGATTTCTGCAAAGGTAGCTGACCGTCCCGGTGGCTACACCCGTATCATCAAGACTGGTTTCCGTGCTAACGATAACGCACCTATGTGCTTCATCGAGCTCGTAGACTTTGATGAGAACATGGCTAAGACTGCTAAGAAGGCTAAGCGTACACGTCGTTCAAAGAAGAGCGCAGACGCTCCCGTAGCAGAGGCACCCGCTGAGGCAACAACCGAGGCTGCTGCTGAATAAGCAGAATGATTCTAATTTGCAATAATAGGGGTCGTTCCGTCCGTGAGGGTGGAACGGCCCCCTATATTTTAAAAAATATTGTCTAGTTGTTTAGACATTTAGACATTAAGTTCTTTAGATTTATTGTTGTTTATTTGGTTTTGCTTTTGCAACGTGATTACATAGCCATCACGCTAATTTTGCTTAGCATTCCTCTTCATAAGTAATGATAAGGCACTTTGGGCAAAATCAATGTAATGGTGTCATTTAGGTTCTTGTCATTGCAAGCACAAACATTTAAGAAAAGAATTATGAAAAAGGTTATTTTAGTTTTAGCTTCAGTTCTCGCCATTGAGAGCTGTACGAGTACGTCCTATCGTGGTAGTGCTCGTGGTATGTGGACAGGTGCTGCTATTGGCGGTGCCATCGGTGGTTTGATGGGTGGTCATCGTGGACACGACTTCGGTACGGTAATTGGTGTTATTGCTGGTGCTGCAGCTGGTGCTATTGCAGCTGAGGCAGCAGAGGATGCAGAAAGACGCCGTTACGATGAATATGTAAGAGACTATGACCGTTCCTCTCATCGTTCTAACCGTTCTGCCCATATTTTGGACGGTAAGAATTACAACCATGGTTCTGCTATAGTAGAGAAGGTTTATAGTCCGCTTACCATTCGCAACCTTCGTTTCATTGATGATGGAGGTAATCAGATTGTGAATAGAGGTGAGGACTGCAAGATTATCTTCGAGCTTTGCAACAATACTGATGAGACTTTATACGATGTTGTACCTTTCGTCAATGAGATCAATGGTAACAGCCACGTATTCCTTTCACCCAGTACACGCATTGAGGTTGTTAAACCCGGTGATGTGGTTCGTTATACCTGTTCACTTCGTGCAGACAAGAAACTCTCTGCAGGCAAACTTGATTTCAGAATCTCTGTCTCGTACTCTGATAATGATTTCGTGACTTTAAAGGAGTTCTCTCTTCAATCTGCAAAATAATTTTCTCCAGTTATATACACATTCATACACGTCTAAGTGAGTAATACTTAGGCGTGTTTTTTTCTTTTATGGAAACAACGTGTCTTTGATGGCGGTATGCTTTTTGACTATCTGTTTTTGTCAATTGTACCTTTTTCTGACATAGACACAATTCTTGTTAGGTTGTGCTAATTTTGTTAACGTAGTACTTGCTTGTTACAATTATGCTGGTTTGATACCGTTGCAATTTGCTTGTCCTGTTGCATTGTTTTTTTTGCAATCATACTTGCTCGTTACTTTCACATTTCGTGATTCTTGCAAGGTAGTCGTAATGTGAACCTTCTTGAAGTAGTTCGGCTTTGAAACCACACTCGTTAGCTATGCGGGAAAGGGTGGGGAAATCAATGTAAAGCCATGAGAATTCATTACCTTTGATACGCTTGTATTGCATCTGGTATTGAAGCTCTCCATAGTAGGGTGGAGCGATCCCGAGATCGGTATCGCTTGCGCTTTGGCTTTGGTTATGGCATTGGCTATGGCTTTTGCTTTGGCATTGGTTATGGCATTGGCTATGGCTTTTGCTTTTGCTTTGACCTTGGCTTTGGTTTTGGCTTTGGCTTTGGCTGTTGGCGTTATGGGATGGGGCTTCGTTTGTGTTAACGATGGTATTGATGGCATCAAGATTGCCATCATCTTCTTCCTCTTCGTATTCCTCTTCGTTTTCCTCGAAGATGTAGCTGATGTCGCTAGAGTCAAGAATGAGTTGACCACCTTGGGAAAGGAGGTTGCTAATGTGTTGAAAGAAGCGGGGGAGTTCTGCCAAGGTGCCTACGATGCCAATGCCGTTCATGAGCATGAGGATGGTGTCGTATGTTTCTGTTACGTTCCAGAAGTCCATAAGGATGGCATGTTGCACACCTCTTGCTTGCATAGTCTTGATGGAGAGGGGCGAGATGTCTATGGCCGTGACATCTTTGCCCATCTCTTGCAATGCAAGGGAGTGGCAACCTGCGCCTGCTCCTGCGTCGAGGATGCGTCCGTTTGCCATTTGAAGGGCATGCTGTTCAAGTGCGGGCATGTCGGCGTAATCGCGAAAGAGAAGGTCTACGGGTATCTCATCCTCATCAAAGTCGGGTGAGAATACACGCAGTCTGCCAGCTTTGCCGTTCTTGTAGTAGTCGGCAATGGCGGTGCCCATCGGATCTTTTGCTTCTTCCATGTGTTGAAGTCCCCACTGTTCTCCCCCCCCCTCAGCCCAACGAGGTATTTTGCTCGAAGGGCAGAGGAGGTGGGGAGGAATCAGTTTTGTAGGGGTGTCGAATGAATATGGGTTTAAACTTACTTAGCGTAGATGCTTTCGATCTCAACTACGTAGATGGTGTGAAGACCACCACCGGGCTGGTCGTTGTACCAACGCTCCAAGAGACTCTTGTCGAGGAAGTTGGCAGCCTGCATGTCGCTCTTGAAGAGTTTGCGACAGTCAAGAGTCATACGGGCTTGCTCGAAGGTGGCAGCACCAGACTCCAACTGAATGGGTGTGAGACCAGCCTCTGCGATCTTATCGGTGTCACGGCCCGACTTCGAACCGCAAATCTGAAGTGCTCCGCGATATTCTTCACCATAGAAGGAAAGTGTGAGGCGGTCGCTTGCTTCGATAAACTCGTGAGTGTAACGCTCGGGACGGATGAAGATGAAAGCCACGGGTTTGTTCCATAAAAAACCGATACCACCCCAAGAGGCGGTCATGGTGTTTACTTTATCCTCCTTCTTGGCGGTAACGAGCATCCATTCCTTACCAATCAAATCGAATGCGTTCTCCTTGCCGAGTACGCTGATGTCTTGCTTTGTCATATTTGTATTTTCTTTAATTGTATTCTGTCCGTAGGTGGCGAGACTCATAAAGAGCAGGCCACAAAGTATGATGAACTTTCTCATTCCGTTTTCTTTAATTGTCCTTCTCCTTGGCGAACATCATGTCGAGTTCTGCTTGTGGAAATGGGCATGCTTCATTCCGAACCTTTGCCAACTGGAACTGCTTGCATGCATTCGCAACAGATTGTTCCTCAAAGCATTTGAAAAGCATGTCTTTCAGACCATCCAAACGTACGACATCCTCATCCGAGAATTTGTCGCAATGCTTGTAACTCACGCTCTTTTCGGGCATGATGTTGTGGTAGTAGTATGACCATACGAGGAATCGCATGCATACTTCGGGAGTCATTATTATTTCTTGCATTTTTATGTTGGGTTTTGATAATGGGTCAACAAGTTGGGTTAGTCAACGAGTCAACAAGTCAACGGGTCAACGAGTTGGGGCAGTCAACAAGACAACAAGTTGGGGTAGTAAACGGGTCAACAAGTTAGGGATACATAGTGCTATACCTTTTGCACTTGTGCCTTACCTTTTGTGTATTTGCCCCAATCAATGGCACGTTGTGGACATTTGTGGAAGCATCGCAGGCATCCTGTACAATCTGTCCTGTTCCATTTAACTTTCTTGCCGCAAAGTGAAATGTTGTGTGTCGGACATTGTTTGGCGCAGAGTCCGCACGCATTGCAATCCGTTGATGTCTTGAAATGCTTGTCCGTTACCAGCAGACTGTTGAACAGTGGTCCGAGGATGTAGGTCTTCATCCATGCTGCACCGCCTCGTGTAACCTCTCTGCAGGTTTCTTTGTGCAGGATTCGGTCTGCAACCTGTGGCAAGCGTTCCCTGGTTGTTGTGACCTTCTGCATAGCCACTTCGTCGCTATCCACCTTGAAACCAGGCAAGCAAACGTATGTATTGGGCATCTGCACGGAGAATGCAGCATCAACCTTATGGCGCAATGCCTTTTCCAGACGCTTGTCGGTGTGCCCCATATCGTCGCCACAAGTCATTACTGCCCAAACGTATCGGTTCCCCACCTCCATCTTACGCAGATAACGCTCCACAATCTGTGGCAAGCCCCAAGCGTATACGGGAAAGACGATGCCAAGTGACTCGCCGTCATTTAGCACGGGTTCTGTGCCGAGTTCTATGTTGAGCAGTTCGTCGTGCAGTAAGTCCGCTAATGCCTTTGCTACCAGTTTGCTGTTTCCTGTGCCAGAGAAATACAGAATCATTTATCTTTTTCATTTACGATGTACGATGTACAATGTGCATCATGTTATTGCTCTATTTCCGTCTGGAAGGCTTCCCTTCGGATGGAGCAATTTCCGCTTACCTTTTATGGAGTTGTAATTGCACATTTGTACATCAGTTCATTTGTCATATATTCCCTCAGAGAGATTCAGTCTTGCAACTTCGGATTATTGAGGTGACGTGTAGCATCGCGTCGCGTTTTCTTCTCGATACTGCGTTGCAAAGCCTCGGTGAGGTCCGTACCCGTTTGGTTGGCAAGGCAGAGCAGTACCCACAGGATGTCTGCCATCTCGTCGGCAGGATCGGTAGGTTCGCCAGCCTTGAATGACTGGTCGCCATATTTGCGAGCCATGATGCGGGCCAGTTCGCCCACTTCCTCTGTCAGTACGGCCATATTGGTCAGTTCGCTGAAATAGCGGACGCCATATTCCTTTATCCAGTTGTCAACGAGTTGCTGAGCCTCGGCTATCGTGATGTCCTTCTTCATTTGCAGGGTGATAGAAAATCAGATTAAATCCTCCAGCGTCTTGATGTCCTCCTCTGTCGTCTCCCACGAAGTGACGAAACGCACTTTCGACTCCTTCTCGCCTCTTGGTCCCCAGTATTCGAAGGTGGCCACGGGCAT
>JAZUKS010000051.1:0-27355 GCA_045643405.1 Bacteroidaceae bacterium
CCCCTCCCGACCTCCCCTTATAGGGGAGGAGAAGAGAACTCAAAAACTTATAAACTCAAAAACTCAAAAAAAACAATACGATTATGAATAAGTTCAATTTCAAGTCAAGCCTCGCAATCGCTGCAGTAGCAGTAGCATCAGTATTCGGTCTTTCATCGTGTGACCAGAACGATGATATTGATATCCCAGAGGCAAACAAGCCAACACAAATGCAAGGCAACTTCAATCCTGATCTCGAAGGTATCTGGTTTCAGACTGCCAAAGGTGTGATAGACGGAAATGAGAATCCAGTTGCCATT
The DNA here is from genome assembly GCA_045643405.1 of Bacteroidaceae bacterium. Lineage (GTDB taxonomy): Bacteria > Bacteroidota > Bacteroidia > Bacteroidales > Bacteroidaceae > Physcousia. The sequence continues at coordinate 300 of JAZUKS010000051.1, forward strand.
GAGAATTCCAACTTATGGGTACTCGACCCTGCCAATGGTATCGGCGCATTCTTTAGCAACCAGAAGGGCAGCGAATACTTCGAGCTCGGTGTATATGCCGAGGCCGACACCCTGACAATGATAGAAGGCAATTTCCTCAAAAAATATGAAGAGTCATTTGGAAAGAAAGCAAATTACAAGGACATTATCGCTTCAGAAAAAAACTCACAGCGGTATGGCAAGATGAGCTATAAGCTGATCAATAAGGACTCGCTCATCATCATCTCCGGGAGTGCTGATGGCATGACAAACTATAGCAGCTACTCACGTCTGAAGGAGGCTGAGGCACAGGCCAAGAACCATACAAGAGCCCGTGGTTCGTGGGGATCATTGGAGGACAAGGTAGTTTCTGGTATAACAGCTCTCACTAATAGGATGGAAGAGAATACCAAGGGGATAATCATAAATACAAGAGCAGCATCGCAAGATGCGAGTGATGCCTTGACAATCTCCATGAACGAGCTGAACAGATCGCGTACAGAAGGATGGACCTATACTGACTGGATGAGCAAGCTTTCTGACAATACACCACTCAGCCACATCAGTATCCCTGGTACACACGATGCATGTACGGCAAGCGTCAATGGTGCCGGCAAGGTATTTAATGCCGATTGCCAAAGCCTGTCGATTGAAAAGCAGTTGGAAGCAGGTGTACGTTGCTTTGACATTCGTACTTCCTTGGACTGTGATGCCGAAAAGTATGATGCTGTCAGAGGTCAGTCAAACATGGCATTCTTTGATAAAAATCTTGGTACCTTCCACGGTAACTTGTCATGCGGAATCTCATTCCCAGAGGTGTTGCGTAAGATGAAGAGATACCTTAGCAATCATAAAAACGAAACTGTCATTCTGAGAATCGCTTTTGAGAACAAGAACATCCTCCCTTTGCAAAAATATGATGACAAGGGTCGCGTTGCTACTACACGAGCATACCACGAGGTGATGAGCAATAAGGAGTTCGTAGACGACATCATGCCATACTACCCTACTGACATGCTGGGAAGCGTACGTGGCAAGATCCTGATCATGAATTACAATTCTCATGGTTTGGAGGATAAGGACAGAGTAGGTTCATACGTCACTGGATATGACGACAACAAAGCAGTAACAAACTCAGTGATCCACAAATACGAGAACAAGGATGGTGCGGTACAGGAAACAGCCTCATGTGTATTCTGGGAGCAGAACTACTACGGTATGGGAGATCTTACTGGCGGAGTTGAATTGAAGAAAAACTCTATCACCGACTTTGCCGTTAACGCAAATATGCAACAAGATATCCCATTGTTCATTACTCAGCTCAACGCGAATTCAGGAAGTCTTGATTTGGATTGTCGCAGCTACGCCAATAAGTTCAACAGCTATGCCTTCCAGATGCTGTGGAACAATATGCATTCGAACAATGCTGCCCTAAAGGGAGGTATATACTCGATGGACTATGCCGGTGTTGAGACTTACGAACGATTATTTTCATCGACATCAGTATATGGCGAAAGACTTGTATGGGCTGTCATAGAAAACAACTTCCACTGTGAAAAGTAAAAAATTAAAAGGGAAAAGGGGAATCCTCCGTAGGACGGTTCTTGGCAAGCCCAGCGCTTCGCGATGACTTATTTCCCACAGAGACACGGAGATCACTGAGATTATGCCATGCGGATAGTGGGAGTCCACAGAGTCGCCCTTCTGGCGATTGTACCAGAATAGGTGCCGCATGGCTCTGTGTCCTTCTTTCAGCGTAGCACGAAGTGCCAAAGCCTTTGTGCAAAAAAAACTCTGTTTCCTCTGTGCCTCTGTGGGATTCGAATTATCAGTCAAACAATGTGGCATAGCCACCATCTGATTAATGCGGTATTTTATGTATTTGTTTTTTTACCCAAGCGAAAGTGGAATAAGGGGGAAGTGAAAAATACAATTTACGGAGGAGGATGTATCAAATGTGATGCATCCTCCTTGTCTTTTTTTGTATAAAACAGGTCGGTTTCAAATAAAAAGCACTATCTTTGTGGCAAAGAAACTGAATATATGCATAAAAAAAAGCGAAATGCATGCGGAAATAAATGGAATTGTGTATATTTGCAATGTTTTTGCACATGACAACCATAAAAATTAAAGTAATATGCTTAACAAACTCTTCGGTTTTGACAAAGAAACCATGACCTTGAAGAAGGAGGTGATGGGTGGCATCACTTCATTTCTGACTATGGCTTACATCCTGGCCGTAAACCCAAGCATCCTGGCTGATGCGGGCATGGATCAGGGAGCCGTGTTCTCGGCAACAGTCATCTCGGCAGTAATCGCTACGCTCGTGATGGCCATCTACGCAAAACTGCCTTTCGTGCTTGCACCGGGCATGGGACTCAACGCCTTTTTTGCCTACACGGTATGCCTCACAATGGGCTACACCTGGCAGTTTGCCCTGACTGCTGTGCTCATAGAGGGTATACTGTTCATACTGCTGTCGTTAAGCGGTCTGCGACAGAAGATTGTGGACAGCATGCCACTGCTGCTGCGACAGTCGATATCGCCAGGTATAGGTCTGTTTATCGCATTCATCGGACTGAAGAACGCTGGCATCGTGACTGGCAGCGAGGCTACGCTGGTGACTCTGGGCGACCTGCACAACCCAGCTGTGCTGCTGGCATGTTTCGGCATACTGCTGACTGCCGTGCTGCTGGTGATGAACGTCACTGGTGCGCTGCTGATAGGCATTCTCACCACTACGCTGATAGGTATTCCCCTCGGCATAACAGACTTCACAGCCATAGTCGACACTCCTCCAAGCATCGAGCCTGTGATGTGCAAGTTTGACTGGGCCGGCATAGCAAGCCTGGACATGGTGATATGCGTGCTCACGTTCCTCTTCATTGATATGTTTGACACCATCGGCACGCTGATCGGCGTGAGCAGCCGCGCCGGCATGGTGGATGAGAAGGGCAACATACCTCGCCTGCAGAAGGCATTCATGGCCGACTCCATCGGTACCACGGTGGGAGCCATACTGGGTACAAGCACCGTGACCACCTATGTGGAGAGTGCTTCGGGCGTGAATGTGGGCGGACGAAGCGGACTGACCTCGTTTGTTTCGGCAATGTGCTTTGTGTTGGCATTGTTCTTCGCACCGGTATTTCTTGCCATCCCTGCTCAGGCCACAGCTCCAGCGCTGTTTCTCGTAGGAGTGATGATGATGAACGACATTCGCAAGATACAGTTTGACGACTACGTTAATGCCATACCTTGCTTCGTATGCATCGCCTTCATGCCACTCACCTACTCCATCTCGGACGGCATACTGATGGGTCTGATATCGTGGGTAGTGATAAGAACATGCTGCGGACGCTTCAAGGAACTCAATGCCGGCATGATAATCCTTGCAATACTGTTCGTACTGAAGTACGCATTCCTGTAAATCTCCAAACATAATTCAACATACAACAAAAAAAACAGAACGAAATATGAAAAAGATTCTCCTTTCGCTTTTCGCGCTTGCCACATTCGCAACCGCCAGCGCTCAGTTCAACCTCCAGGTACACTACGACCTGGGCAGTAACATCAACTCCGACTCAGAGGCTGACAGACAGGCCGTAACGACTACTGCCGAGTTCTTCAATGCCGACAATCTTGGTTCTACGTTCCTCTTCATCGATCTCGACTACCGCAAGAGCACCGACACATGGAACAGGGGTGTGATAGGTGCATACTGGGAGATTGGCCGTGACTTCACATTTGCCAAGGTAAAGGACTCGAACCACAGTTTCACCGCCCACATGGAGTATGATGGCGGTCTGAACCAGAGCGGTCCGTTCCAGCAGGCTCTCCTCGTTGGTCCGGCATGGCAGTGGCACAGCAACGATTTCAGCAAGACATGGACTCTGCAGGCTCTCTACAAGCAGTTTCTGAAGGGCGCCGACTCTCCATTCGGTGCATTGGACGCAATGCCTGGATTCCAGCTGACTGGCGTATGGGGACTCACATTCGCACAGGGATGGTGCACATTCTCAGGATTTGCTGATCTCTGGTACGGCCACAAGGCTAACGACAACCAGAAGGGACTCGTGTTCCTCACCGAGCCACAGTTCTGGGTGAACGTAGCCAACCGCAACAGCGCTAACCAGAAGCTCAGCATCGGTACCGAGATGGAGCTGTCGAACAACTTCATATGGCGAACAAAAGGCACAAAGACCTTCTTCTTCAACCCAACCCTCGCAGTAAAGTATACATTCTAAAGGAGGCAATATCATGAATTTTCTTGAAGAAAAGATAATGGAGGATGGCAAAATCAACCCTGGCAATGTGCTCAAGGTCGATAACTTCCTCAACCATCAGATAGACATAGACATCATGCGCCAGATAGCCTACGAGTTCAAGCGCAGGTTCAAGGGCAAGGAAGTGAACAAGGTGCTCACCATCGAGGCCAGCGGTATCGCCATAGCTACGATGCTTGCCGACCTGTACGATGTGCCAGTGGTGTTTGCCAAGAAGAGCCAGACGGTAAACAGTACGGACGACAAGTATGTGGGACAGGCATATTCGTTCACCCACAAGCAGATGAACAATGTGTTCGTGTCGCGACCATACCTCTCGGCAAGCGACAAGGTGCTCATAGTCGACGACTTCCTTGCCGATGGTGAGGCTGCCAGCGCCCTGATCGACATAGTAAGGCAGGCTGGAGGCACCGTGACCGGTATAGGCATAGCCATCGAGAAGGGACAGCAGAAGGGCGGAAAGAAGCTTCGCGAGGCTGGATTCCACGTGGAGTCGATAGCCATCATCGATGACATGGACTATGAGACTCAAAACATAACATTCAGACATTAAATACCAACTTAAGTAATGTGTGAGAGTTTTCACACGTTGCTTACGCACATTATAACAATACATTTATCATGAGCAATCTATATCAACTGGATGGTCGCGTGCCTCTGCTACAGGCCATTCCTTTCGGACTCCAGCATGTGCTGGCAATGTTCGTAGCCAACATCACTCCTATCATCATCCTCGCCAACGTGGTGGGACTGGACTCGCAGCTTAGTGCCGCACTCATCCAGAACTGTATGATCATAGCCGGCATAGGCACACTGGTGCAGCTCTACCCTGTGTGGCGCATCGGTTCAAGGCTCCCTATCGTGATGGGTATCAGTTTCACGTTCCTCTCGCTTGCCATCGTGATAGGCACATCGCAGGGCATGGGAACCCTGATGTGCGCCATCATCATTGGTGGTATAGTGGAAGGTCTGCTCGGACTGTTCCCTAAGTACTGGACCAAGCTCATCCCTCACGTGGTGGCAGCAACAGTGGTGACAGCCATCGGCTTCTCGCTCCTCCCTATCGGTGCCAACTCATTTGCAGGAGGCCAGGGAGCTGCTGATTTCGGTTCGGCAAACAACTGGATAGTAGGTTCGATTACCCTCCTTGCATGCCTCTTGACACAAGTGTTTGCAAAGGGAATATTGCGCTCGCTCTCTGTGCTCGTAGGACTCGTGGTAGGCTACATCCTCGCAGTATGCATGGGCATGGTGGACTTCTCAGCACTGAGCAGTGTGAGCTTCGTTGCCCTGCCTAAGTTCATGCCTTTCAAGCCTGAGTTTGACCTCGGTGCCACACTCTCAATCATAGCTATATTCCTCGTATCGGCAACAGAGACCATAGGCGACACAAGCGCACTCGCCAACGGTGCCCTGGGACGCAACCCACATAAGTCGGAGCTCGGTGCTGCTGTAGCTTGCGATGGTTTCGTAAGCTCGATAGCAGGTCTGTTCGGCTGTACTCCTATCACTTCGTTCAGCCAGAACGTAGGACTAGCAGCCATGTCGAAGGTGGTGAACCGATTCACCATCGCCACTGGTGCCTGCATCATGATAATCGGCGGTATCTTCCCTGCAGTAGGACTGCTCCTCACCACCATTCCTCAGGCTGTGCTTGGCGGATGCACAGTGATGATGTTCGGTTCCATCCTGTTTGCCGGTTTCGGAATGATGGCACGCTGCGGATTCTCACAGCGCAACATGGTCATCGCTTCGCTCTCGCTCAGCGTAGGACTCGGATTCACACAGGCCACTCAGATGTTTGCCATCTTCCCACAGATCGTGCAGACCGTATTTGCAGAAAACTGCGTGGCAGTAGTGTTCCTGCTTGCCGTGATCCTCAACCTCGTCCTACCAAAGGAGATGGGAGAGTAAGAGGTTAAAGTGGAGAGGTTAAAGGTTAAAGGTTAAAGTAGAGTGGAGAGGTTATAGTAAAAACGTACCAATTAAAAAGATGACACACCGATTACACAACATAAATCGACATGTAGCAGCACTCGTACTTGCCATGTGCCCGCTATGCTATGCCTCGGCGCAGACTGATGCCGAGAGCATCGCCAACAGCGAGGATGGCACAGAGACGGTGGTGAAGAAGAAATCGTTCAAGGACAAGCTACCTAAGCCTATACGATGGTTTCTCAACAACTGGTCGGCATACGATCCAAGATACTCCACACCTTCATTCTACATGTGGGTGGGACAGTTTCAGAACACATTCTCGAACGAGTGGTTCAGCATGAGGACCAGCGACGGTATGGATGTGACGATGAGTTCGAAGCTGAGCAGCAAGATTGGTCCGCAGTTGGGATACTCATTCCTCATGTATGGCTATACCATCGACCTCAATGCCCTCAAAGGCACCAAGCGCAAGAATGAGTTCACGCTCGCCATCAATTCGAACCTGCTCAACGTGGATCTCATACGCCGCCGCACGGGTGGCGACTTCCGCACCATCATGGCTAAGTCAGCAAACTTCGACTTTGCAACAGGAACGATGAAGTCATACGACATGACGGACCGCATGAAGCACTATGAGTCGATGATCGATGACCTCATCGAGTACGACGTGACAGGAATCAACATCAACTACTTCACCAACCACAAGAAATACTCCAACCCTGCAGCCTTCTCGAATGGCGCCATCCAGTTGCGCTCGGTGGGTTCGCCTATCCTCGGTTTCGGCTATACGCGCCAGAAGATAAGCACCGACATCAACGATGCCGTGGTCAACTCATCAATCAACACCGTAGCTTCGATGATCACTCCCGATCAGCGCAGACAGTTGCTCGATGATGCAGAAAAGACCAACGGACGCAAGTTTGCCAACATCGACGATTACACGAGTTACCTCACCAAGCTATACGATGAGGACAAGAACGACCTGTACCGTCTTAACTTCAGTAAGATCTACAACAACTCGCTGCTTCAGCCGCTCCTCTTCGGAAAGCAAATTTACGATGAGCATGGCATGTCGATGGGATTGGAGGACTCTGGCGAACTGCACTCAATCTTCAATTCATTCCCAAGCGTCACGACCATAGACGATTGGCACCTGCAGCTGGGATACGCCTACAACCTGGTATTCTCACGCAGACTGCTGCTCGGTGTGTCGCTGGTAGCATCGCCTGGTATCAAGCGCATACACTACGACAATCAATGGTCGCTTGCCAACCTCACCAAGAATGAGCTGTGGACTGCAATAAACTCATACTACACATTCGGCAGCATACAGAGTCCTGAAGACTTCGTGATAGACAAGAAACAGACCAGCTTTGGCACCAACCTTTCAGCACGCTTCAGCATCACCTACAACTACAACCGCTGGCGCGCTGGAGTGAACGCCATAGCCAACGCCTTCCTGTACAAGACGAACGACATAACCATCAACAATGCCTACGGAAGTGCCAACGTCTATGTGGGCTACTGCTTCGGCAGAAAGAAGCAGTACCGATGGAACGGAAAGGACCGCGAGGCATACATCACCGCTGCGCTCACCAAGCGACAAATTGAGGAGATGAAGGACACCATGCCTCAGAGCAACATCAGCAAGGGTAGCACATACCTGAGCGAATTCAAGAAGACCAAGTACCACACAGACCACTTCAACTTCGACATCATAGGATGTGACCTTGTGAAGGGACCAGACGGCAAGTACGGCACGTTCGAGATACAGGACGGACTCGTAACCCAAGGACAGGACACAGAGGAGCGCCTCAAGCCTGGCACCATACTCGAGATGGACAAGGATGGCGACTTCGAAGTGGAGGTCGGACACCGACTGGGATTCAGCGCTGCCAACTGGTGGAAATCGCAGCTCAAAGTAGGCCAGACTCCTACCCACTGGTACCCAGAGATGCTGCACTACGGACTGAGGGGCAAGCTGACCATGTATGTACGCAACCATACGTTCGGCACCAAGCAGCCTGTAAAGGTGGAGATAGAGAACTTCTGCATCAATCACGGAAAGGAGACCAAGCAATTCTTCCAGATCGGTGCACAGGACTTCTACTCGCACTCATCATACAGCATCATCGGCACAGCTAACGTGAACAACCGCCTGTGCCGCATATACATCGAGTCGAAGAAGCGCGGTACAAGGAACTACATCTACATAAACCGCATGAAGGCTTCGGGCTCAACGTGGATGGAACGCATACCTGACGATCGCGCCATAGGCCGCATCTCAATGCCTGGCACCCACGATGCCGGAACAGCATCGCTGCCTGAGTCGAGCCTCACGCACATGGGCCACACACAGAACTTCACCATCAGCGAGCAACTGCTGGATGGTATACGCGCATTCGACATCCGTCTGAAGAAGAACATGAAGTACGGACACACGATGACATGCCGCGAGGGATTTGATGAGACATTGGTCGACATACGCCAGTTCCTCAAGGACAACCCATCGGAGTTTCTCGTAGCCATGATAGGCAGCGATGAGGGCGGTAAGTGGAGCGACGAGATGAGACACAACTTCAACCTGCTCATCAGCCAGTACAAGGACCTCTTCATCGACGACTTCGATGCCACAACACCTATCAGCAAGGTGCGCGGCAAGGTGCTCGTGATACGACGCCAGGAGGGATGCCCATACGGCAAGCTGCTTAAGTTTACAGACAATGCCGTGTTTGAGAACGGCGGATTCTGCGTGGAGGATGTGTACAAGGAACACAAGACGTACAAGAAGATCAAACTCGTGGAGCAGCATCTGCGCGATGCATTCGAAAACGACAATCCTAACCTCTGGTACATCACCTTCAACTCCATAGCCTGGGACCCTCGCCACCACAAGCCTTACTACTCGGCATGGGGAGCGGTCAACGTACGCAAGCCAATGAACAAGGCACTGCGCGAAGTGATAGAGACAAAGGGCTACAACAACTTCGGAATGGTGTTCCTCGACTTCTACAACGATCATGGCGACAAGCCTCAGCTCGTGGAGTCGATAATCAATTCCAACTTCCACTTCGATGTCGAAAACGACTACATCCCTTACGACAAGCAATAGAGGGTACACATACCATTCAAATCACCAACATTCCCGGCAAACGCTCTTTGTTTGCTGGGAATGTGCAGAAAATGGGGATATAATTTTGTCAGTTGAGCAAAAAGGCGTAACTTTGCGCCGATTTTTCGGCCGTGTCGCCACGGGGCGTCTACGTTAAATACGTCGTACAGATCTCGTCTTTCTGTGTAGACCGCTTCTGACATGACCGAATCCCCCCATTTTAATAACATTACAAATTTACAAGCAGTGAAAGTACTAAAGTTTGGCGGAACATCCGTAGGTTCCGTAGAAAGTATTCTTAATCTCAAAAGTATTGTAGAGGCCATAGATGAGCCTGTTGTCGTAGTAGTTTCCGCCCTTGGAGGCATTACCGACAAGTTGATAAACACGTCTAAGCTCGCAGTAAAGGGCGATACCGCATATCTGACTTCTTACAACGAGATGGTGGACCGCCACCATCAGATGATCGACGCCATAATAACCGATGCCGACAAGAAGGCTAAGCTGATGGCTACAGTCGACGACCTGCTCGGACAGCTGAAGAGCATCTATCAGGGTGTGTACCTGATCGGCGACCTCAGCGAGAAAACGAGCAACGTAATCGTGAGCTATGGAGAGCGCATATCATCCAACATCGTGGCAACTCTGATTAAGGATGCGAAGTGGTACAACTCGCTCGAATTTATCAAGACAAAGCATAAGCAGAAGGGCAACCTGTTCAGCAACACCATCTCGGCACCGCTGATCAAGGAAGCATTTGCCGACTTCATGAGCGGCAAGGCTGACCACAAGGTGTGCCTTGCAGGCGGATTCATCTCGACCGATGCCAACACAGGCGAGGTGACAAACCTGGGACGCGGTGGAAGCGACTACACAGCTGCCATACTTGCAGCAACACTCGACGCAAGGGTGCTGGAGATATGGACCGACGTGAGCGGATTCATGACTGCCGACCCAAGAGTGATCAACAATGCCTACCCTATCGACCAACTCTCGTATGTGGAGGCAACTGAGCTCTGCAACTTCGGTGCCAAGGTAGTGTATCCACCTACCATCTACCCTGTCTGCATCAAGAATATCCCTATCCTAATCAAGAACACATTCCGACCAGAGGACAAGGGTACCATCATCACCGAGAAGACATCGGACTCAGGACGTGCCATCAAGGGTATTTCATCTATCAACAATACGAGCCTCATCACCGTGAGCGGACTCTCGATGGTGGGTGTGATCGGTGTGAACCAGCGCATCTTCTCCGCTTTGGCTGCCAACGGCATCAGCGTGTTCATGGTAAGTCAGGCATCATCGGAAAACTCAACCTCAATCGGTGTGCGCAACGAGGATGCCGATGCAGCCTGCAACGTGCTGAACAGCGAGTTTGCAAAGGAGATTGAGATGGGTGCAATGTTCAAGATGAAGCTGGAGCGTGACCTCGCTACAGTGGCCATCGTAGGTGAGAACATGAAGCATACGCCGGGTATTGCCGGCAAACTGTTCGGCACTTTGGGACGCAACGGTATCAGCGTCATAGCATGTGCTCAGGGTGCGAGCGAAACCAATATCTCGTTCGTTGTGGAGAGCAAATCGCTCCGCAAGAGTCTGAACGTGATCCACGACTCCTTTTTTCTGTCAGAGTACCAGGTGCTGAACGTGTTTCTGTGCGGAGTAGGCACCGTAGGAGGCGACCTTCTGGGACAGATTGCAAGTCAGCAGCAGAAACTGATGCAGGAGCGCAACCTGAAGATCAACGTAGTGGGAGTAGCAAGCGGACACAACGCAATGTTTGACCGCAACGGCATAGACCTCAGCAATTTCGACATCAACGAATTCCGTGCCCGCCTGAAGCAGGCAGAGCCTTCGGACCTGAAGCGTCTGAAGGAAGAGGTGATAGGAATGAACATATTCAACAGCGTGTTTGTGGACTGTACTGCAAGCAACGATGTGCCGGGACTCTACTACGAACTGCTCAGCCACAACATAAGCGTGGTGGCTGCCAACAAGGTGGCAGCATCGGGCGACTACGACAACTACCGCCTGCTGAAGGAAACTGCAAGAAAGCGCGGCGTGAAGTATCTGTTCGAGACAAACGTGGGTGCTGGTCTGCCAATCATCAATACGATCAACGACCTGATAAACTCGGGCGACAAGATACTGAAGATCGAGGCTGTGCTTTCGGGTACGCTCAACTACATCTTCAACACCATATCGGAGAAGGTGCCATTCTCAGAGACCGTACGCCTTGCAAAGGAGGAGGGATACGCTGAGCCTGACCCACGAATCGACCTCAGCGGTAAGGACGTGATCCGCAAACTGGTAATCCTCTCACGCGAAGCAGGCTACAAAGTAAGTCAGGAGGACGTGGAGAAGACACTCTTCATCCCTCAGACCCTCTTCGACGGTTCGCTCGAAGAGTTCTGGAGGAACCTACCATCGGTCGATGCTGGATTTGAAGCAGAACGCAAGCAGGTAGAGGCCGACAACCAGCGCTGGCGCTTCGTAGCCAAACTCGAAGCCGGAAAGGGCAGCGTACAGCTTGAGAAGGTGGATTCGCACCACCCATTTTACGACCTCGAGGGCAGCAACAACATCATCCTCATCACTACTGAGCGCTACAACCAGTACCCAATGCTCATCCAGGGCTATGGAGCAGGTGCAAGCGTAACAGCTGCCGGCGTATTTGCCGACATCATGAGCATCGCTAACATCTAAGCAAACAGACACATAAATGAAACACATAGTAATACTTGGCGACGGAATGGCCGACTGGCCAATGGAAGAACTGGGTGGCAAGACATTGCTCCAGTATGCCAACACTCCCTACATGGACAAGCTTGCCAAGATGGGACGCACCGGCATGCTGAAGACGGTGCAGGATGGCTTCCATCCGGGCAGCGAGGTGGCAAACTCAAGCATCCTGGGCTACGACCAGAACGAGGTGTACGAGGGACGCGGACCGCTCGAAGCTGCAAGCATAGGCGTGGAACTTGCTCCTGACGACATGGCCATACGATGCAACATCATCTGCATCGAGGGCGATCATATCAAGAACCACTCATGCGGACGACTGGAGACTGAGGAGGGCGACATACTCATCAAGTACCTCCAGGAGACGCTTGCCAACGATAAAGAGATCGTGGAGCGCTATGGCAACATAGTGCATTTCTACACAGGCGTGCAGTACCGCCATCTGCTGGTGATCAACGGAGGAAGCAAGCACCTGAAGTGCACACCTCCTCACGACGTGCCTCTGAAGCCTTGGGAACCGCTGCTCGTGAAGCCAGACATTGAGGCAGAGAATGCCAGCAGCACAAAGAGCCGACTGAGCGCAACCGAGACTGCCGAACTCATCAACACGCTGATAGTGAAGAGTCAGCAGTTGCTCAATGCACATCCATTCAACGCACAGCGTAGGGCTGAAGGCAAGGATCCTGCCAACAGCATCTGGCCTTGGGCTGGAGGCTACCGACCTCACATGGTGCCTCTCACCACAACCTTCCCTGAAATAAAGAAGGGAGCCGTAATTACGGCTGTCGACCTCATCAGAGGCATTGGTTCGCTTGCCGGGCTGAGAGTGATAGATGTGGAAGGAGCAACCGGACTGTACGATACAAACTACGAAGGCAAGGCTCAGGCTGCCATCGAGGCCCTGAAGACTGACGACTTTGTGTATCTGCACATAGAAGCTTCGGACGAGGCTGGACACGATGGTGAGCTGAACCTGAAGCTGCAGACCATCGAGAACCTGGACCGACGCGCCGTAGGCCCAATCTACGAGGAAGTGAAGACATGGGACGAGCCTGTGGCAATAGCAGTACTGCCCGACCACCCTACTCCTGTGGCTCACCGCACCCACACCAACGAGCCTATACCATTCCTCATCTACGCACCAGGCATCGAAGCCGACAGCGTTGAGACATTCGATGAGGAAGCATGCAAGCAGGGCACTTACGGACTGCTGGAAAAGGACGGATTCATCCGTGCCTTTATGGCCGTAAAATAATGGTTGAAGCCATGTTTCACTCATGGTCGTAAAAATAACGGTAAAAACCGCGTTTCACTCATAAAGAGTTCGAAATATACCACCCCCGACACTATTAATTGCAGATTATGGTGCCGGGGGCGTTGTTATAATTGAAAAGTTCCATACCTTTGCAATAGACATAGAACATTTCATAGCATTTCGCAACAGAGGGTTTGTGAAGATCCGAAGTTGCATTTATTAAAGTTTTCTCATATGTTTTTGTTACAAATGTTTTCAAGCATTTCGTACAGAGAAAAAGGGTGGTTGTGAAACTGCCTTTTTTTGTTTTTACATGGCATAAACCGCCCATAGGGCATGAGGATGCCATAATCTTAGGGTAAAAACATAGTTTTTAGGGGTGAACAGCGTGTGGATTCACAGATTTTTTCTTACCTTTGCACGGTTTTAGATAAAATGAAGTCAAACAAAAAACAATTACATAGATCACAATGAATTATTACAGTACAAACGGACAGGCACCTATCGCCAGCCTCGAGAAAGCAGTAGTCAAGGGACTTGCCGAGGACAAGGTACTCTAAACTGCCTCTACACTCTCAAGACTCACAACTGTCTCTAAACTCTACACCCTAAACTCTCAACTCTCAAAAATAAATCCATTCAGAATGAGGCATCATTGCACCAGATTCTCCTCCTCTTAGAACTTTCTTACCCTGAAATGGCAGTAGGGTTCCCCTCCGCTCTTCTCGTAGTACCTTTGGTGGTATTCCTCGCCGATCCAGAACTCGCGCAGAGGTAGCACAAGCGTATTCACCTCATGTCCCTTGTCGCGCAGAATCTGTATCACCGCCTCCGTCTCTTGCCTTTGGGTCTCATCCGCGTAGAACACGCAACTACGATACTGTGGACCGATATCCTCGCCCACGCCGTCCGTCTGAGCCGGATCGTGAATCTCGAAGAACAGCTTGCAAAGGTCCGTATAGCTCACCTTCGTCTCGTCATACTCCACCAGCACAGCCTCCACGTGGTGCGTCAGATGGTTGCGCACGTCGTGGTACGAAGGCGATTTCTCCTCGCCACCCGTGTAGCCCACATGCGTACGAGTCACACCCTCCATCTTGCCGAAGTGGTGCTGTACGCCCCAGAAGCATCCGCCCGCAAACACCGCTACGGCACCCTTGCCCGGTTCATACAGTTCAATCTGCGAACAGCGTTCTATGGCCGCCTTCACCATCTCCAATGCACGTCCGTGCTTCTTCTGAAGGTCAGGGTAAGCCTTGCCACGAGCGTAGTTGTGACGCAGGTCGTTATACTTAACCTGCAAGGCGATGGGGTTGCCCGAGTCTATTACCCTTTGTACGTATGCGTAATAGTCCGTGCCCTTCTCGTGTGTCAGCAAGCGCAGAGCATTCACCACGCCAACGGGAATGCCCTCCCTCAGCAGGTCGTCAAATGTCCAGTCGGTATCCTCCACCACGTCGTGCAGGAATCCCGCCATCTTCTCCTCATCCGTGTCACCCATCATTCCAACGGTGATAGGGTGCAGAATCACGGGATATCCATCCCTGTCTCTTTGTCCCTCATGTGCTTTGGTTGCAATCTGCAAAGCGATGTCGATGGGGTGCTTATCCATTTTTGTCTTTGACATAATGATTGTATAATGTATGTTTCACGATGAAGTAATATGTCTCCTCTTTACACTTTGCAAATATACACAATTTATTTCAAATAATGACTATGCAAAGCAAAAAGGTTAGAAACAAAATCGCTATGCGAAGTGAAGAGTGAAAAGTGCAAAGTGAAAATTACTTCTTCTGCCCTACGAGTGAAGTGTCACCCCTGCGGGGATGCCTAGCGCGTGTGACGGTGTGACGTGTGACAAGTGTGACGCGAAGGTTTTATTTAACCAAAAACGGTCACGAACGGGTAAAAAGGATGTGACGTTGTTTCTCGCAAAGAGATGATGTTCTTCGAACTTGTTGACAAAGGTTGATAGTCCTTCCGAAAGCAAGCTTTCTTTGTCCTATCATCCATTGCCAACGCTTTCCTTCAGAAAGCATCATCTTGACGCAAAGATGATAAGGACGCAAAGGCTTCGCTCGACGGGCAAAGAAGAACACAAAGAAAGAAATTTATGAATTAATTTTTGGGAAATTAATGGGAATTTATGTTTGCCGAAGGCATTTATTTTTTGTGTTTCCTGTATTCTTCAAAAATGATCATCTTTTTGTGTGAAACACCATCACATTTTTTTTGACCGTTTTTGACCGTTTTTGGTTGATTTAATCATCCACCTTCAACCCTCCACCTTCAATCCTCAATCATCCACCTTCAACCCTCCACCTTCAATCCTCAATCATCCACCTTCAACCCTCCACCTTCAATCCTCAATCATCCACCTTCAACCCTCAATCATCAATCTTCAATCACCGCGCCACCGCTCCTTTTCCCAAGGGAGACCCCTTGGGCACTATCAACCTTCAACCATCATCGCGCCAGCCTCCTCCCCATAGAGGGGGAGGGGGCCCTTTACGGGGAGGAGAGGGTCTTCGTGGAGGACAAATATAAAAAAAGCGCAAGCTTGAAACTTGCGCTTTTATGTTGTGTAAATGTGCTTTACTTATTCTTGTGAACAGGGTCGCACGTTAAGCCGATGCCCAGTTTCTTCAAGATCTTTTGGTCAACCTCGCTGAGCATCACGGTAGTGTGTGCCTGGCAACCTTTGAGCAAGGGCAGCATAGCCAAAGCCCTGCGGCAACGGTCATCGTGCTGACTCAGTACCGAGAGGGCAACAAGTACCTCGTCGGTGTGCAGACGGGGATTGCGACCACCCAGGTACTCCACCTTGGTCTTCTGGATAGGCTCGATGAGATCTTGAGGAATCAGCTTCACGTCGTGGTCAATACCAGCCAAGTGCTTGGTGGCATTGAGTAGGAGAGAAGCACAGGTGCCGAGCAAGGGACTTGAAGAAGCGGTAATGATGGTGCCATCAGACAACTCGATGGCACTTGAGGGAACACCACTCTCTTCCTGACGAGCCTTAGCCTCAACGGTACACTTACGGTTCTCGGTTGTTATCTTAGCCTGCTTGAAAAGCAACTGAATCTTGTTGACCTCACCCTCGTTGCATGCTCCGTCAGCCATCTTGTTGAGTGCGGTGTAGTAACGACGGATGATTTCCTGGTTCGATGCCTCCTTGCAGACGTCATCATCGCTGATGCAGAAACCAACCATGTTGACACCCATGTCGGTAGGACTCTTGTAAGGACACTCTCCGTAAATACCCTCGAAGATGGCATTCAGCACGGGGAAGATCTCCACGTCACGGTTATAGTTGATGGCTACCTTCTCGTATGCCTCCATGTGGAAGGGGTCAATCATGTTCACGTCGTTGAGGTCGGCAGTAGCTGCCTCGTAGGCAATGTTCACAGGATGACGCAAGGGAAGATTCCATACGGGGAAAGTCTCGAACTTGGCATAACCAGCCTCAACGCCACGCTTGTGCTCGTTGTACAACTGGCTAAGGCAGACAGCCATCTTACCGCTACCAGGACCGGGAGCCGTAACGATTACCAAGGGACGTGTAGTCTCTACGTAATCGTCCTTTCCGAAGCCCTCGTCGCTATCGATGAGGTTGACATTGTTGGGGTATCCCTCGATGGTATAGTGATAGTATGCCTTGATGCCGAGGTTCTCCAAACGATGACGGTAGGCATCTGCCGAACTCTGTCCGTTATAGTGGGTGATGACAACAGCACCAACGAGGAAACCACGGTTCATGAATTCCGTGCGCAGACGCAAAACGTCCTCATCGTAAGTGATGCCAAGGTCCTGGCGAATCTTGTTCTTTTCAATATCGATGGCACTGATAACGATGACAATCTCAGCAGAGTCGCTGAGTTGCTGCAACATTCTCAGTTTGCTATCGGGTTGGAAACCAGGCAATACACGACTGGCGTGATGGTCGTCAAAGAGTTTACCTCCGAGTTCCAGATACAACTTGCCCTGGAACTGAGCGATTCTCTCCTTGATATGCTCACTCTGTATTCTGATGTATTTGTCGTTATCGAATCCGAATTTCATTTATTATAATTTTAGAAGTGGACATTCATTTTTTTAGAGTTTAGTGTTTAGCGTTTAGAGACGGTTAAAAAGTTGAGAGTTATTGAGAGTTGATTGCAGTGAGACCTTACACTCTAATCTCTCTCTCAACTGACTCTACACTTTAATCTTTAATCTCTGAACTTTCTTTCTCTGAACTTTCTTTCTTTCAACTGACTCTAAACTCTACACCCTAAACTCTACACTTTCTTTACTTCAGCGTGTGGAATGAAGAACCGTCGAAGCAGTGGGTGCAGATCTTGCACTTAGGCAAACCAATTGCTTTAACAAGAGTCTCCAACTTACTGAACTTCAAAGAGTCAAGGTTGAGCTGACGAGCAATCTCCTCTACCATCTTCTTGTACTCGGGCGAGTCGGTTGTTGCATACGCCTCAACGTTCTTGTTCATGTCGCCCTCGAACTGCTGGATGATGCGCCGGGTAATCAACTCTAACTCATTCTTTGAAGCAGAGAAGTTGATGAAGGGACAGCCGTAGATCAAGGGAGGACAAGCAATACGCATGTGAACCTCCTTGGCGCCAAGGTCGTGAAGCACCTTGGTATTGTCGCGCAACTGAGTACCGCGCACGATACTGTCATCGCAGAAAAGCACACGCTTGTCGAGCAGGATGTCCTTGTTGGCGATGAGCTTCATCTTAGCCACGAGGTCACGCATAGACTGGTTGCTGGGCATGAATGAACGGGGCCAAGTGGGGGTGTACTTCGAGATGGCACGCTGGTAGGGAACCTTATGTCCCTCGGCATAACCTACAGCCATACCGATACCACTATCGGGGATACCGCAGGCACAGTCAACCTCCTCGGGGTCTTCCTGACCCATTACACGTCCGCACTCGTTGCGCACAGCCTCAGCATTGCGGCCTTCGTAGCAGCTGGTGGGGAAACCGTAGTAAACCCAGAGGAAAGAGCAAATCTGCATCTCTTCGTTGGCAGGGCGCAACTGCTCCATCTTGTCGGCATGGATACGTATGATCTCACCGGGACCGACAAAGTAGGTTGTCTCGTAGTCGAGGTTGGGGAAGGCGGTCGATTCGCTCGTTACAGCCATTGCTCCCTCTTTCTTGCCAACTACGATGGGAGTACGTCCCCAACGGTCGCGGGCAGCGATGATGCCTTCCTCCGTGAGCAGCAACATAGAGCAAGAACCCTTGACAGAGTTGTAAACGTTCTCAATACCCTCGCGGAATGACTTACCTTTTATAATAAGGAGCGCGATGAGCTCGGTAGGGTTGATCTTACCGCTTGAGAACTCGCTGAGATGCATTCCCTCGTCAAGCAGATGCTTGGCCAGTTCATCCATGTTGTTGATTTTAGCCACCGTAACGATGGCAAATCTACCCAGATGAGAGTTCATCAACAAGGGTTGAGCATCGGTGTCCGAGATGATACCAATACCGGCATTACCCACGAAACGATCCAGTTCAGGTTCGAAACGTGTGCGGAAATAAGTACTCTCAAGATTGTGGATGCTGCGGTAGAAACCGCGCTCGGCAGAATACGTAGCCATACCACCACGCTTTGTGCCTAAGTGTGACTGATAGTCAGTACCATAAAAAAGATCTGCAACACAAGGTTGTTGCGAAACTGTTCCGAAGAAACCACCCATAGAATTTCTGTGTTTAATTATTGCTTCTTACGGGTTACAAAATTAGTGCTTTTTTGCCATTCTGACAAATCTTTCGCGTGTTTAATTCTTATTTTTTTAAGTTTGCTTACAAATTGTAACAAGAAAAGCATAAATCGAACATTTTAGTGCGAACTATGCACTAAAAACTATGACCTATGAATTATGCACTCTCAACTATGAATTATGCATTCTCAACTATGAATTATGAACTATGCACTATGAACTTACTCTACACTCTAAACTCTAAACTATGAACTATGAACTAAGAATTATGAACTATGCACTAAACCCTCGTTCCCATTATGACGGCACAAATGCCCAGCACGATGCTCAATGCCAGGTAGAGGGCATACGTTGCATAGCTGCCCGCGTTGATCAGGGCAAGCGATTCGTTGCTGAAGGTGCTGAAGGTGGTAAAGCCACCGCACAGTCCTACGGTCAGCATCAGTCGCGTCTGGTCATCCCATCCGAACCGTGCCGTCAGGGTGTTGAACAAGCCAATGAGAAAGCATCCAACGACATTGCACAGCAGAGTCCCCACGGGAAAATGCAGATTACCGTTGAGCGGAGCGCTACACATACTTATTAAATAACGCAGTACGCTTCCGCATCCACCAGCTATAAATATAAATAGTATTGTTTTCATTTTTATAGTGCAAAATTAGTCAAAAAATGCTTATTTGAGTATAAATCGTTGCCAATAGTACTTTTTTTCATTAAAAATTTGTGTATTATGTTGGAATATACTAATTTTGCATCGTTTTAGAAAACAAATTAATAATCACTAACAGAAAAATTTATGAAAAAGATTATGTTGGCTTTGGCATGCTGTGCCATGATTTTCGTTTCTTGTAAGAAGGGTATTGACGGTCAGATCAGTGACTTCGAGAATGCAGTTGCAGAGTATGAGAAGCTCGTTGAGGCAGGTAAGACTGGTGACGAGTTGACCAAGGCAGAGAAGAACATCGAGGAGCTCTCAAAGGCTATGGAGGGTATCGATGTTGAGAAGCTTACCGAGGCTCAGCAGATGCAGCTCTTCGGTATCGCTATGCGTTACGCTGGTGCTAAGATGAAGGCTTCAGGCGAGGACTTGGATTCAGCATTGGAGGAGGCTTCTGACGCTATCGAGGAAGTAGCAGACTCTACTATCAACGCTGCTGTTGAGGAGGCTGTTGAGGAAGTTACTGCAGAGTAATCTCTTCATTCAAATCATAAAAAAAGGACTTGCGATTATGTCGCAAGTCTTTTTTTTGTCTTAATGCAGAGTCGCTACGCTATTTATTCTCTTCTATTATTCTTTCTATGACAGTCTTCATTGTAGGGATTTTATTCTTGACAACCTCAAAAACTATTTCGCCATCAATCTCAAAATATTTATGAGCAATGATATCGCGCAATCCCTTCGCCCCCTTCCAGTCCACCAGAGGATACCGATCAAGCAAGGTCTTATCCGTTAGTTTGTCTGTGCCTTTCAAACTCTCACCAATAGCAATGAGTAGCATGCACGTGCTTTCAAGCCTTAACATCCCGTCCGGCGACTTATAGAAGTCATCGACATTGCCGATGGACTCCGTATTGCTGCCGATGCGGTCAATGGCCAGCTTTATCTGTTGCAAAAGATAAGAAACCTCCTCACTAAGCGTAGATTCCGTCTCGCTCGATGTTTTTCTTCAGTACAGGATTCATTCTATCACGCAAACGCACTATATCGACAGGCGTACCAAAGAGCGATTCCAACTCTTCCCTGATGTGAACCATAGAGAATACGTCAGGTACATTCAGTTCCACACACACGTCCACATCGCTCCCTTCGTGCTGTTCGCCACGAGCAACGGAACCGAAGATTCCGATCCTCTTGATGCCATACTTCGAGGAAGCCTGTTCCTTGTATTGCGTCAGCAAATTCGTGTAATATGACGTGCTTTGTATCATGGGAGAACGTTTATTAACTAAATGAATCTGTGGCAAAGATATAGAGAAAACTTCAATCCTCCAAACTTTATGATCTAATTTATGGGAATTTATGTTCGCCGAAGGCATTTGTTTTGAACACGAAGGTTCAGCTCGACGAAGTCAATTATCACAAATTATTTTTCTCGGTGTTTCTTCGGGCGCGAAGGTTAAATCGAACCAAAAACGGTCAAAAACGGTCAAAAACGAAAGAAATTTATGAATTAATTTATGAGAAATTTATGGGAATTTATGTTCGCCGAAGGCATTTATTTTGAACACGAAGGTTTAGCTCGACGAAGTCAATTTTCAAAAATTATTCTCTATATGTTTTCTTGAACGCAAAGACGCAAATTGTTTTTGACCGTTTTTGTCCGTTTTTGGTTGATTAAATCATCAAGCTTCAATCCTCAATCCTCCACCTTCCTTCACCGCGCCACCGCTCCTTTTCCCAAGGGAGAACCCTTGGGCACTATCAGCCATTAACCCTCAACCTTTCATCCTCAACCTTCAACCCTCAATCATCCACCTTCAACCATCCATCCTCACCGCGCCAGCCTTCTATAACCTCTAACCAATAACCATTAACCTTTCATCATCAACCTTCAACCCTCAATCTTCCACCCTCAACCATCCATCCTCACCGCACCAGCCTTCTATAACCTTTAACCAATAACCATTAACCTTTCATCATTCCTCAACCCTCAATCATCCACCTTCAACCTTCCATCCTCACCGCGCCAGCCTTCTATAACCTCTAACCAATAACCATTAACCTTTCATCAACCCTCAACCCTCAATCCTCTCCCTTCCATCATTTCTTTTCCTGTCAAAAATTTGCAAGTTTAGTAAAAAGTGAGTAATTTTGCACAATCTTAAGATATTATAGGTAGAAGTAACCCTATTTTAAAAAACTTTACGATGTATTACATAAAAAAACGCATGGAGATTGCAGGCTGCCACAGCCTCAGTCTTCCTTATCCCAGCAAGTGCACACGACTGCACGGACACAATTGGATTATCAGCATCTTCTGTAAGTCAAAGGAACTCAATGCCGATGGCATGGTAGCCGACTTTACCGACCTGAAGGAACGCATCCACAGTCAGTTAGACCACGCCAACCTCAATGAGGTACTGCCCTTCAATCCTACCGCCGAGAACATGGCACGATGGATATGTGACCAGATACCCCATTGCTATCGTGTTGAGGTACAGGAGAGCGAAGGAAATGTAGCCATCTACGAAATTGATGAGTAGTAGCATGCGCATCAACGAGATTTTCTACTCTTTACAAGGCGAAGGGCAGCATACGGGCAAACCCGCTGTCTTTGTACGCTTTGCGGGGTGCAATCTGCGATGCCCGTTCTGCGATACGGACTTCTCGTCTTATACCGAGATGACAGACGAAGAGATTGTACGCGAGGTGCTCCGCTACCCGTCCACCATGGTTATCCTCACCGGCGGCGAACCAACGCTGCAGCTCACGGCACAACTGCTGGACCTTCTTCATGAAGCGGGTAGGGTAGTCCACATCGAGACAAACGGTACCCACCCACTGCCCGACGGACCTCTCGCATGGGTGACCTGCTCGCCCAAGTACGCACCCCTCAACATACAGAGAATTGATGAGTTGAAAGTGGTTTACGAAGGTCAGGACATGTCACCATACGATGGCATACAATCCAAGGTCTACAGTCTTCAGCCCTGCGACACAGGCGATGCCGAGAAGAACAGGCAACTCCTTCAGCAGACCATCAACTACATCTTGCAGCATCCTAAATGGACGCTTTCACTTCAAACCCACAAACTTTTGAATATCCGATAATTATGAAATATACCAATAACGCAGATAACAATCCTGTGAGCAGCGCTTCTGCCGTGAACGATAACGAGGTACGCGAAGCCTTGCGCACCTTGCTTCGTGCCATTGGCGAAGACCCCGACCGTGAAGGTCTGGCAGAAACGCCCGACCGCATCATGCGTATGTGGCAGGAGATATTCCGTGGTTACAATCCCGAGAAGAAACCCCGTGTCACCACGTTCAAGAACGTGAATCGCCAGGAGGAGATGGTCATGGACTGCGGCGAATACTATTCCATGTGCGAGCATCACGTGCTGCCCTTCTTCGGTCAGTATTACTTTGCCTATCTGCCCGATCCCGACGGTCGTATCCTTGGCATCAGCAAGGTGGCACGCGTCGTGTCCTACTGCGCTGCCCGTCTGCAGTTGCAGGAGCGCCTGGCAGAAGATATCATCGATATGCTCAACGAAGCCCTCAAGGGTAAGGTACGCGGTTTTGCCATCATGCTTCGTGGCCGTCACCTTTGCAAGACCATGCGCGGCGTTCGCAATCATGGCGAGATGTCCGTCACCCTTTATACCGGTCAATTCAAGACCAACCGCCAGCTTCGCCAGGAGTTCCTCAACATGGCCAAGTTGCTTTAATTACACTAATCGATAAAACAAGAAAAACAAGCATGAAAAAGTTAACAAGTCTCGCCATCATGGCAACGTCGCTGCTGTTCATGGCCAGTTGCGGCAACAAGGGTAAGTACGAGTATGAAACCGTAGAGAACGATCCGCTCGACACCAAGATGTACACGCTAGATAACGGACTCAAGATCTATATGTCTGTCAACAAGGAGCAACCCCGCATCCAAACCTACATTGCCGTACATGCCGGTGGCAAGGACGATCCCGAAACCAATACAGGTCTGGCACACTACCTTGAGCACCTTATGTTCAAGGGAACCAACCACTTCGGTACATGGGACTATGAAAAGGAGAGCGTTGAACTGAAGAAGATTGACGACCTCTACGAGCAGTATAACAACACCACCGACCCTGCCGGACGCAAGGCCATCTACCATCTTATCGACTCCGTCAGCTATGAGGCATCACGCTATGCCATCCCCAACGAGTACGACAAGCTGATGGCAGCCATCGGTGCTTCGGGTTCCAATGCCTATACCAGCATGGACGTTACCTGCTATACCGAGGACATCCCCTCCAACCAGCTCGACAACTGGGCAAAGATCCAGTCCGACCGTTTCCAGAACATGGTCATCCGCTTGTTCCACACCGAACTTGAAGCCGTCTACGAGGAGAAGAACATTGGCATGTCCGACGATCAGGACAAGATCTTCGAGGCACTCGGCAAGGCGCTCTATCCCAATCACCCCTATGGCACACAGACGGTCATCGGTCAGCAGGAGCACCTCAAGAACCCTTCTATTGTGAAGATCCGTGAGTACTTCAACAACTTCTACCGTCCCAACAACGTGGCCATCTGCATGTCGGGCGATCTGAATCCCGACGAGGTTGTCGACGTCATCAAGAAGTACTTTGGCGAGTGGAAGGCCAACGACTCCATCGTACGCAAGCCTGTCAAGACACAGCCCGAGATTACCGCTCCCATCGTCACCGAGGTGGTGGGCGAGGAGGCCGAGAGCGTTTGGATGGCATGGCGCACTCCTTCTGAGAAGGACAAGGACGCCGTTGTCCTGGAACTCATCGACGCCATGCTCAGCAACAATGGCAACGCCGGTCTTTTCGACCTCGACCTCAACCAACCCCAGAAGGTGCTGATGTCATCTTGCTTCAACTACACCCTCGAGCAGGGTTCTTCATTCGTGCTCGTCGCTTATCCCATGCCCGGACAGACACTCGACGAGGCACGTCAGTTGATGCTCGGTGAAATCGAGAAACTCAAGACTGGCAAGTTCGACGACCGTCTGCTCTCATCAGCCATTACCGATTACAAATTGAGTGTACAGCGCATGCTCGAGGACAACAGTCAGCGTGCCAACCTTTATGTCAACTCATTCGTCAACGGCATGTCATGGAACGAGGTCGTTGCCTCCATGCATGCCATCGAGAAAGTCACCAAGGACGACATCGTGCGCGTTGCCAACAAGTATTTCGGCACCAGCAACTACGCAGTCATCAACAAGCGCCAGGGTGTCGACACCACCATTATTCCCATCGAGAAACCCGAGATCAATCCCGTCATCATGAACCGCGATTCTGTCAGCACCCTGTTGGCAGAGGTGCAGAATGCAAAGGTAAAGGACATCGAACCCGTATTCCTCGATTACAAGAAGGACTTGTCGTTTGCCAAGGCAGACAAAGACATCGAGGTCATCTACAAGAAGAATGACCTGAACAATGTATTCCAGATGGATTTCGTCTACGAGATGGGTGTCAACGATGACAAGGTGCTCGACTATGCCGTTCGTTATCTCGACTATCTGGGCACCGACAAGATGTCTGCCGAGGAGATCAAGAAGACCTTCTACGCCCTGGGTTGCACCATGCGTTTCAGATGCTCCATGAATCGCACATACATCTCCATCTCCGGCTTGGAGGAGAACAAGGAAGAGGCTTTGAAACTGCTCGAGGACGTATGGAGCAACCTCAAGGTGGATGAACAAGCCCTTGCCAATGTCAAGGCAGCCACCTTGCAGGAGCGCGAGGTCAACCTCAGCAATCAGGATGCATGCAGTTCTATCCTTCAGAAATACGCATGGTATGGCATCGATAACGTGAAGCGCGTCACGCTCAGCAATGACGAGATCATGGCACTCGATGGTCAGGTACTCGTCGACAAGGTCAAGGCACTCAAGGGCATGAAGCATTTTATCACCTATTATGGCAAGACCGAGTTGGACGACGTTGTCAAGATGATCAACGCCGAGCACAAGACCGCCGACAAACTGGCCGACCTCAATGTCAGCAAGGACAAGTACTATATGCTTCCCACTCCCGAGAACGTGGTGTTCCTCTCACACTATTCCGCTCCCAACTGCGCCCTCCGCTTCTACACCAACCTCAACATGACCTTCGACCCAGCCCTCGAACCCCTCCGTGTCATGTACAACGAATACTTTGGCGGTGGCATGAACACCATTGTCTTCCAGGAGATTCGTGAGCGTCGTGGTCTGGCCTACACCTGTGGCAGCAACTTCTACGGCGTTGGTCGCACCGACGATCCCTACTGCTTTGCCAGCAGCGCCAAGACCCAGGTCGACAAGCTGGCCGAGTGCATGAAGGTTTACGACGACATCATCGAGAACATGCCCCAGGCAGAGCCCGCCTTCCAGATTGCCAAGCAGGCCCTCCTTACCCGTCTGCGCACGGAGCGCGTCGTACGCGATGCCGTTATATGGGACTACATCGATGCCCGCGACCATGGCATCGACTACGACATCAACAAGAACATCTACTCTGCCGTCGAGAAGATGACCTTGGCCGATGTTCTCAATTTCCAGCAGAAGTACGTAAAGGGACGCACCTATACCTACAGTCTTGTCTCAGACCGTTCCAAGGTAGACATGAACACCGTCAAGTCTCTCGGCACCGTCAAGGAGATCAGTATCCGCGATGCCAGCGGCTATTGATCGAACCACTTAGCGAGGTGAGAAAAAGCCCCCCTCCACCTCCCCCGGGGGAGGTGGAGGGGGGCATTCTGTCCACTTGTCACACGTCACACCGTCACACGCGCTAGGCATCCCCGCAGGGGTGACACTTCGCTCGTAGGGCAGAAGAAGTACTTTTCACTCTTCACTTTTCAC
Source organism: Bacteroidaceae bacterium (assembly GCA_045643405.1). Classification (GTDB taxonomy): domain Bacteria; phylum Bacteroidota; class Bacteroidia; order Bacteroidales; family Bacteroidaceae; genus Physcousia. The sequence continues at coordinate 26,902 of JAZUKS010000051.1, forward strand.
TTCGCGAAGCGGTTTTTTTGTATTTTACTTTTGAATAGGTGTGCCCCGTAGGGGTGTGGGGTGATTCATGGGCGGTCGGTATGAGCGTGATCATACAAGAACGGGCGTGAAGAAGGCCACAAGTGCGAAGCACCACTTATTCAAAAGTGTATTGACGGTATTTGTTTAAAAAACTTTTCGTAGTCATTTCTTGTGTGTTTTGAAGAATAAATGAAATACACCTCATGTACTGCCTCGATCTGCTCGTGGTACTGATGCTGTCCGCTTTCATCTTAAGTGCAAGCACTTGCTGAAACCGCCCAACATCATTCCCAGCCTACGGCTTCAGTACATTCGGTAAAATACAAAAAAACTCCATCTCCCCCCCAAAAAAAAGGAAAAGCCCCCCTCCATCTCCCCCCCCCCCCCATAGGGGAAGGACTCAGACTTCGGGAGGCATTCTGTCACACTTGTC
>JAZUKS010000052.1:0-12027 GCA_045643405.1 Bacteroidaceae bacterium
GGTAAAATTGCTATCTTTGCCCATGGTTATGATTTTTGTTTTGTGGTAAAAGCAAAGATAACCAAAAGGGCTGATACTTCGTGCAAGTACCAGCCCTAAATTTATCAATTCAAAAAAAGTTTTACCGGACAGCAATAAAAAAAAAACGTAATTTTGCCAAAAATGAAAAGGTGAAATATGCCTCTGCCAAAGCGATAGCATAATAGCCTTGACCCTTAACTGATGAAAAAATAATTCTATTATCTTAAAAAACTATCTTATAACGTTTAATAAATCTTATTTTTAATAACATCAATAAATCTAAAATCTAATAGTATAAAAATCTAATCAAAATATCAATTATTAACTTTAAAAGCCATTAAGATGGAAAAATCATTTAGTCTAAAGCTCGCGTTGGTATCGCTGCTTATGTTCTTCGTGGCCCAAGTAAAAGCACAGGTGTCCGTTACGGGTACAGTGTTTGATGATGAGGGTTATGAATTGGTAGGTGCAACCGTACTCGAGAAAGGTACTCAGAATGGCGTCGTTACTGACATGGACGGTAAGTTTAGAATCTCCGTTAAGTCAGCAAAGGCGACTATTGTTGTATCTTATGTCGGCTTCAAAGCTCGTGAAGTCGCATTGAATGGCCGTTCCAATGTAACAGTCAAAATGGAGTCTGACGTGAAGACTCTCGGTGAGACCGTTGTCATTGGTTATGGTACGCAAAGGAAAGTGACACTGACAGGTGCTGTGTCAAATGTAACTGGTGATGAAATCCTCAAGTCACCCGTGGGTAACCTTGGTAATGCCCTTCAGGGTAAGTTGCCAGGTGTGCAGTCAGTACAGTATTCTGGTCTGCCCGGTGATGACGATGCCATTATCCGTATCCGTGGTATCGGTTCACTGAATAGTGCAGAGCCCCTTGTACTCGTGGATGGTGTGGAGCGTCCCTTCACCCAGATCGACCCCAATGAGGTTGCTGACATCTCTATCCTTAAGGATGCTTCTGCTACAGCTGTATTCGGTGTACGTGGTGCAAACGGTGTAATCCTCGTTACCACAAAGCGTGGTGAGATAGGCAAGCCTTCAGTAAATGTATCTTTCTCAAGTGCTGTTCAGCAGGTTAGCGACTTTATCGAGTTCGCTGATTCATACACATACGGCCAGATGCACAACTATGGTAAGATTACCGACGCTCTTGACAGCAAGCTGCCCCTCTCAGAGTGGCCTACTGCAAAGGGTATCACCGATTATACACCTTATAATGACATTGTCAACTTCAAGCAGACTGCTATGCAGCATTTCAAGGATGGTGACATGCCAATTACCTATCCTTCTACCGACTGGCTTAGCTACATCATGAAGAATTCAGCATGGCAGGAGCAGGCTAATGTCAACGTGAGCGGTGGTTCAGAGAAGATGCGCTACTTCGTTTCTGTAGGTTTCTTCAACCAGAACTCTCTGTTCAAGACATTCGGTACTGACGATAACGAGCAGTTCAAGTTCAACCGCTACAACTATCGTGCCAACCTCGATATTAACGTTTCCAAGCTCAGCACCCTCTCTCTTACCTTAGGTGGTCGAGTAGAGAGCCGTACCCGAATGGGTGATGGTGAGTCGTTCCTCTTCCGTTATCTTCAGAGTGCAACTCCCTTTGCCGGTTATGGTATTGATGAGGAAGGTCGCCACATCGTTTCTGACCGTGCCCTTGTAGGTGATTATGGTCGTGACGCACTTGACAACTTCTATAACCTTGGTTATGTAGTACAGAGCAAGAACTCACTCAACTTTGACCTTCAGTACAAGTTGGATCTGAGTCCCATTACCAAGGGTTTGGATTTTAAGGTCAAGGCTTCGTACAACTCAGATTATACAGCACAGAAGAATCGTAAGAATGGTTATGGTTCGGGTACCAAGTATGTGGCAACCATCGTTGATGGCGAAGAGGTTCTCCGTAAGGAGGGTACCACTTGGCCCATCCCTTACAGCGAAAGCATGTGGGGCAACCGTAACTGGTATGCAGAGGCAAGTCTTGGCTATGCTCGCAAGTTCGGCAAGCACAACGTGACCGGTCTTGCACTCTATCAGCAGAGCAAGCGTTACTATCCAGGTAGCTATAGCGATATCCCCACTGGTTATGTAGGTCTTGTTGGACGTGTTACCTATGACTACAACACCACTTATCTGGCCGACTTCAATATCGGTTACAATGGTTCTGAAAACTTCGCTCCTGGTAAGCGTTATGGTGTATTCCCTTCAGGTTCAATCGGTTGGATTCCTTCTAATGAGAAATGGTGGGAGCCTTTGAAGAATGTGGTAGGCTACTTGAAGTTCCGTGGTTCTATCGGTATGGTAGGTAATGATAACGTCATGGGTCAGCGTTTCCTCTATCTTCCTGGTTCTTGGGGATTCTCACAGGGACAGTTGACTGTCAATCCTCAGATTCGTGGTGCCAACTTCGGTACTGGTGGTGAGGTATGGCGTCAGATTGCTCGTGAGTTGACCAATGGTAATCCCGATGTAACCTGGGAAAAGGCTACCAAGAAGAATATTGGTATGGATGCTCGTCTCTTTGGAGAAAAACTGGGTATCTACGTTGACTTCTTCTGGGAGGATCGTAAGGATATTCTGGTGCCCAACGGCGCTATGCTGCCCGCTGTTACCAGCCTGCCCTCAGGTTTTGTGAACCGCGGTCGTGTGAAGAATCATGGTTACGAAATCCAGCTCAACTGGAATGACAGGGTAGGTGATTTCTCTTACTCTATCTCTCCCAGTGTGACTTTTGCAAGAAACAAGATCATCGAGCGTCTGGAGGTTACTCCTCAGTATCCCTGGCTTGCTACTACAGGTCATGGCGTAGGTCAGCCCTTCGGCTATGAGTTCTTCGAGTTCTACAACGAGGGTACAGAAGACCGTTATCTTGCAAAGTATGGCAAGGCAATGCCCGACCAGAAGGTTAACCTGAAGTATGGTGATGCCGTATTCGTTGACCTCAACGATGATGGTGAGATTGACCAGAACGATATGCATGCTATTGGTTACACCGATGTTCCTGAGCTCAACTACTCGCTCAATGTGTACTTCAAGTATAAGAACTTCGATTTCTCTATGTTGTGGATTGCAGCCGATCACGTGAACCGTTTCCTTTCAACCTACTATCGTGACCAGTTCGGTTCTACCGATAACTCTGCACTCGTACAGTGGGTAGCTGATAACTCATGGACCAAGGAGAACCAGGATGCCATCCTGCCCCGTATCTCGTTCACCAACAGAACGCACAACAATGCGGACTCTGAGATCTGGCTTGTCAACACAGCCTACGCACGTTTGAAGAATGTTGAGATTGGTTACACCTTCTATAAGCCCAAGTGGATTCCATTGTTCAACTCTGTACGTCTCTACGCTACAGGTCAGAATCTCCTCACTTTCACCTCATTCAAGGGTAATGACCCAGAGGCTGAGGGTGGTAACTACGAGCGCGGTCTGCGTTACCCCATGACTCGCGTCTTCAACTTCGGCGTAAAGGTTAATTTCTAATACATTATTATATATATAGGAAATATGAAAAAGTTAAAATATATACTGGCTTTGGCTACAGGTGTATGCCTTACTGGTTGTGTGGACGACTTCAAGGTCGGCGACGCATTCCTCGAGAAGGCTCCTGGTGTTGATGTCACCGTGGAAACCGTTTTCAGCAAGGCCGAATATACACGAAACTTCCTTTGGGGTGCATACGGACAGCTTTACTGTGAATACACCAGCAGCAACTGTATGAATGGTGCTCCTATCGATGTGCTTTCAGATTCATGGCATTGCTATGTTTCATGGGGTGGTCCCAAGCAGAGTTATTATACGGGTGGTCTGACTGAAAACTGCCAGGATACTGAGGACTCTAACTTCCAGGGTAAGTTCTCTTATTCTACCAAGAATCCCAGTTCGGATGCTGATGGTCGTGTGTCCATCTATGAAACCGTACGCAAGTGTTGGCAGCTCATTGAGAATATTCCCAATGTGCCCGATATGAGTGACACTGAGAAGAGCCAGCTCAAGGGAGAGGCTTACACCATTATGGCAAGCCGTTATTTTGATGCCTTCCGTAATTTCGGTGGTTTGTGTCTTGTAGATCATGCCTATGCTGTGGGTGAGGATTTTACCTCTGGCCGTTCAACAGCAATGGAGACCGCTGAGTTTATTGATGGACTTCTGCAGAAGGCAATCGATGAGCCTGGTTATCCCATGGTCATTGACGATGTTGACAACTGGGGTGGTCGTTTGACAAAGGCATCTGCTTTGGCACTCCGTTGCAAGTTGTGGATGTTTGCAGCATCACCTCTCTTCAACAATAACGAGATGTACTGCCAGTACGATGAAGCTAAGAAGACCGAGTTTACAAACGACTTGCACGTATGGTTCGGTAAGGAGGATCCCTCTTTGTGGAATCGATGCTTGCAGGCATGTGACGACTTCTTTACAGCCAATGGCTCTGACGATGGCAAGACTGGTTTGTACTACCTCGTATGGCCCGAATCCAATGACGAAGCTGGCTACCGCAAGGCTTACCGCGCTGCTTACCATGACCGTGCAAGTAGCAAGAATCACGAGAAGCTCTTTGATGCTCAGCCTCAGTACCAGGTAAGTGAATGGGGTTGGACAGGTTTCGAAATGGACTGCCTCCGTCAGGGTGGTATGGTGCCTACCAACGAACTTATGGAAATGTTCGGTATGGCTGATGGTACCAACTACCTTTATGCAAATGCCGACATCTATGGTCCTGGCAAGAATCCTACCGGTATCGATATCTTCGAGAATCGTGACCCCCGTCTCTATGAGACGATTGTAGTGCCCCGTAAGGTCTGCAACCAGGTAGAGGATTACAAGGGTCTCACCAGTCAGCAGACTTGGAAGGGCGGTAACTTTGAGTACAATACCGATATGAATAGCAATGCCGACAACTGTGCTTCGGGTTACATGATGTTTAAGTGGGTGAACGACTATTGGAAGATTGGCACCACTCCTATTGGTGTTCCTTACATCCGTTTGGCAGAGGTGTTCCTGATTCGTGCAGAGGCTCGTGCTGAGACAGGCAACTTGTCGGGTGCTTTGGCCGACCTTAACCTTATTCGCAGCCGTGTAGGTCTGGGTAAGATTGAGGAGAAGAATCCCTCACTCAACCTCAAGACCAACAAGGAGAACCTCATCAAGGAGATTCTTCGTGAGCGTAACTGTGAGATTGGTGCAGAGGCAGGTGACCGTGTTTATGATATGATTCGTCGTAAACTTCAGGCTGATTTCACCAAGCCCCTCCATGAGATGGTGGTTTACCGTCTTGATGCCAGTGGCAATCGTATGACAGAAGGCGACACCCGCCTTAACGAGGGTGAGGCTTGGCCTAAGTTCGAGTACGAGCGTCCTGTAATTGTCAATGGTGCCCGTCGTTGGTGGGAACCCGGTTATTGGACAAACAAGTGGTATCTTGACCCCGTATCTCGTATTGAAATCCAGAAGGGTTACGGTCTCACACAGAATCCAGGTTGGTAATAATATATAAAAAAGGCAATTATGAATATCAATAAAATATTTAGATACACCATGCTGGGTCTATGCACAGCCCCTGTTGCAGTCAATGCACAGGTAAAGCTTGCAGATAAGCAGACCCAGAAGGTCGACCTCGGCTATGGTGTGGAAAGCTCTGAATTCCTTTCTACAGCAGCAGCTACCACTATCACAGCAGAGGAGTTGCAGCGTACATCTGCAATCAGTCTTGCAGACGCACTTTACGGCAAGTTGCTCGGCCTCACAGCCACCCAGAACACGGGTTTCAAAGGTGAGGAAGGCCGTGGTGCCTCATTCAACATTCGTGGTACACAGACCACAGGCGACAAGAGCATCCTTATCCTTGTTGATGGTGCAGAGCGTCCCATCGACCGTCTCTCTGTAGAGGAGGTTGAGAGCGTTACCGTACTGAAGGATGCTGCCGCAGTAGCCCTTTACGGCCATGAAGGTATCAATGGTGTTTTGCTTGTCAAGACAAAGCACGGAATCACTAATGGCAATCACGTCAAGGTAGGTTATTCTCATAAGTTCCAGTTTGACCCCAAGATGGCAGACATGGTTGATGCTTATACCTATGCAAAAGCATTGAACATGGCTCGCCAGAACGACGGTCTGGGTGCTGCCTACACGGATGCCGAGTTGGCTAAGTTCCAGGATGGTTCTGATCCATTCGTTTATCCTAACGTGAACTGGAAAGAGCAGGCATTCCGCAATTCTGCCAGTGAGAACAATGCCTTCGCTTCTATGTATGGTGGCAATGATAACGTACAATACTACACTCAGCTTGATTACACCAGTGCAAGAGGCTTGCTCAAGAACACGGATATGGGCAACTGGGACTCTCAGTTGAAGTATTCAAAGGCCAATATCCGTGCCAATGTTGACTTCAAGGTTTCTGAGACAACCCAGGTTTCTGCCAATATGCTTGCTATTTTCATGGAGACTAATGGCGTGCCTAATATCAGCTCAAATGATGCTTGGTGGCACCTCTACAAGACTCCTGCCTTGGCATTCCCCCTTCAGACTGCAGAAGGAGAGTGGGGTGGTAGTAATACCTATGGAAACAACAACCTTGTTGCCAAGATTCAAAGCACAGGTTTCCAAAAGAGTCATCAGCGTCAGATCTGGGCGAATATAGTGCTCAACCAGGACCTCGGTCAATTCGTTAAAGGTCTCTCATTCTATGCAGGTGGTTCGTACGACAACTCTTCCAACACATACGAGCGTAGTGCAAAGGGTTACCAGTACGGATGGAACTACTATGATGCTTTGGGTAACCTGAGCCAGGAGATCCAGGGTACAAGAGAAGACAAGCTCACTTTCAACCATTGGGTTGACTCTCAGTGGCGTATTGCTACCTTCAACGCTGGTTTCAAGTACAACACGCAGTTGGGTAATGGCGACAACTTGGGCTTGAATGCTAACTACAACGTAAAGGGTGAGGTTCGCGACAACCGTAGCAATACATGGTATCGCACCAACTGGCAGTTGGCTACCCATTACGACCATGCAAACAAGTTCATGGCCGACCTCGTGCTGGCAGCTAATGGTTCTAACCGCTCTTATCCTGCCAAGTGGGCGTTCTCTCCCACTCTCGGTTTGGGCTACATCTATGCTAACAATGCTGATGACGATGCCATCATCAACTACGGTAAGGTTCGTGCTTCTGCTGGTATTCAGCATTCTGATTACGTTCCCGCTGCAGGTCTTTGGCTTTCGGCTTGGAACAACTCAAACGGTCAGTACTTCTATGGCCAGGGCTTCTCAAGCTCATGGGGTGCATTCCAGACTGCTTTCCCCACCGATGACTTCGTACAGGAGACTGCCTACAAGGCTAACATCGGTACCGACATCCGTCTGTTCAAGTCGCTCGACTTCACCATCGATGCATTCTATCAGAAGCGTGCCAACATCCTCGTAAGTGCTTACGACCTCAATTCATCAGTAGTGGGTATCCGCTCTTCTTACGATGATAAGGGTGAGGTTTCAAGCTATGGTGTTGAAGCAGGTCTTCGCTATGCCAAGACGCTTGAGAATGGTCTTAACATCTCTGCTGGCGCTATGATTACTGCTACCAAGAGCAATATCGATGCATGGATCGAGTCTCCCGCTTATCCTAACATGTCGGTTGTAGGTGCAAGAGCCGATGCTGCTCGTGGCCTTATCGCTCTTGGTTTCTTCCAGGATCAGGCTGATATCGACAACAGTCCTCGTCAGGAATTCGGTCAGGTTAAGCCCGGTGACATCAAGTACAAGGACGTTAACGAGGACGGTGTTGTAAACGAGTTCGACCGTGTTAACTTCGATTATGGTACAGATGTTCCCAACCTCAACTATGCTTTCAACCTTGGTTTCGAGTACAAGGGCATTGGTTTGAACATGTACTTCCAGGGTGCAGGCAACCAGATGAAGAACCTTCGCTATGTTGATGGTGTCTGGGGTGCTCTTTCAAACAACCGCAACCTCTCTGCAGAGTATTTCAACAACTGCTGGGATAATGCTGGTGCAGCAGCCCTCTACCCCCGTCTTTCTACCGAGGCAGTGGCAAACAACCAGCAGGAGTCTACCATTTGGTACCAGAATGCTAAGTGGTTCAAGATGCGTGACATCGAGCTCTACTACAAGCTTCCCGCTTCTCTTCTCTCTTCTCTCAAGATTACAGGTGCAAAGGTTTATCTTCAGGGTCAGAACCTCCTTTCATGCAGCAGCATCAAGACTTTGGATGCAGAGAACTTGAACACAGGCTATCCTGTAATGAAGAGCATCAACGTTGGTCTCCAAGTAACATTCTAAAGATTCCGTATTATGAAAATCAGTAAAATATTTCTTTTAGCTCTTCCTGCTGCCTTCGCACTCAATTCGTGTGTAGACCTCGACTATACCGAAGAGAATGTCCGTGATGAAGCATGGAACTACTCCAATCCAAACGATGGTATCAAGAACATGGTTTGGGATGTGTATGCTCAGATTTATAGCAACCAGTTCTCTGCCAACTCCGACAACTATCTTGCCAGTGTAACCGATGAAGCTGAATTTGCGCTTGCTACTGCCAATATCAACAAGTTTGTCAATGGTGGTTGGAGTCCCGCAAACCCCTTCTCAAATACATGGAACAAGTGTTACCGTGCCTTGGCCGAGATTCACTACTACCTTGAGAACATACACAAGGTAGACCTTTCAGAGTATCAGTACGAGAGTTCTTATTCAGACATGCTTCTGCAGTACGAGCTCTTCCCCTACGAGCTTCGCTTCCTCCGTGCATACTATTATTTTGAGTTGGTTAAGACCTACGGCGATGTTCCCCTGGTTACTACCACCCTTACCAATGCTCAGGCAAATAGCGTGAAGCGTACAGCGGCCGCCGATGTTTTCAAGTTCATCGTTAAGGAACTCGACGAGGTGGCTCCTTATCTCCCCGTAACTTACGAGCAGGAGCCCGGTATGGAAATCGGTCGTGCAACACGTGTGGCTGCCTATGCACTCAAGGCTCGCACCTTGCTCTATGCAGCATCTCCCTTGCACAACCCCTCAAACGACAAGTCTAAGTGGGCAGAGGCTGCCGTAGCAGCAAAGTATGTCATCGATCATGCTAAGCAATGGGGCGTTTCTCTCAGCACCTATTCTGCTCTCTGGGGTCACGATGCTTTCTTCAACAAGGAAATCATCTTCGGCATCGGTCGTAGCGAGAACAATGAATTCGAGATGGCCAACTATCCTGTTGGCGTTGAGAATGGTGCTTCGGGCAACTGTCCTTCACAGTCGCTTGTTGACGCATACGAGTACCAGAACAATGGTGAGACCTTCGCTCATCGCAATCCTGGCACGATAGACCTCAATGCCAATCCTTATGACGGCCTTGATCCTCGATTCGCACTTACCATCGTCAAGAATGGCGACGAGTGGCCTACCAATGGTGCACAGAAGAAAGCCATCGAGACATTCAAGGGTGGTTTCAATGCCGCTCCCAAGTATGGTGCCACTCCCACAGGCTATTATCTGCGCAAGTACGTTGATGGTTCTTGTGTAACAACAGCAGATAACCAGACTGGCAAGCGTCACACCTGGATTGTAATGCGTCTGGCCGAGATGTATCTTGATTTTGCCGAGGCAGCATATTATGCAACCGGCAGCGCTAACGATGCCACCTATGGCATGAGTGCCAACGAAGCAGTCAACGTACTCCGTACCCGTGCCGACATCAACATGCCCAAGTTCACCGAAGATGGTGAGGCATGGGTAGAGCGTTACGAGCGTGAGCGTTTTGTTGAGTTCGCATTCGAGGACCAGCGTTTCTGGGACGTTCGTCGTTGGAAGAAGGGCGAACAGTATTTCAAGAACGTTACTGCAGCCTCTATCAGCGCAGACTTGGTGCTCACACGTGAGGTACATGCTCGCACATGGGACGAGAAATACAACCTTTTCCCAATTCCACAGTCTGAGATTCAGCGCAATGCTAACCTGACACAGAATCCCGGTTGGAAATAACTTAAAAAATGAGAATTATGAAAAATATAAAGAAGTATTTTAAGCTGACCTTAGCTGCAATTCTCCTTTCAGTCGGCTTCACAGCCTGTACTGACGATGATATGGGTTCTGCAAATCTCGGTTTAGGCATTAAGGTCTTTTCTCCAACTAAAGTAGTTACCGGCCAGCCTGTCACAATCAATGGTTCAGGTTTTGGCGGTGTTACAGAAGTTGTATTCCCTGGTGGAATTGCTGTGACTGACTTTGAGTTGGTAAGCAATGAGATGATTCGTGTCATCACTCCTGCTGGCATCAATATTGCTGAGGGGGGTGAGAAACTCATCATCCGCACTGCTAGCGAAGAGGTAGAGTCACCTCGTTTCATGACACAAGGTAATACAGAGCCTTCTGCATATTCTGCCGAGCCTGGCGAGGATGTCAAGGCTAAGTCTATCCTCAAGGTCTTCGGAAAGGATATGGAGTTCGTCAACAAGGTTACTTTTATCGACAAGGAAGATAACGTTATCGAACTTCATCAGGAGGATCTTTACCGTATTGCTACCAACAGTGTAGCCATTAGAATTCCCGATAACATCAAGGAAGGTCTTCAGGTAGGCACTTTCGAGACTTTCGACGGCAAGAAGTTCGAACTCCCCGAGTACAACTATGTAGCCGCCGCAGGCGGTCACTGGGAAACCAACAAGATTATCATCTGGGAGAACGACGGCACAACAGGCGCCATCAGTTGGTCGAGCGATTACCGCTTCTCTAACGAGGAGACCAAGACCGGTGAGGAAATCTATGCTATCCCCATGGAGTACTGGACTCTTATCAAAGACGGTGAGTTCAAGGTAGATATCGAGGCAACCAATCCTCAGATTCGTGTCACCACCGGTTGGTGGTCAACTACATGGACTGGCGACGACATTATGCCCGGCAACGAGAAGCTCATCGACAATAGCGACGGCACATACACCCTTACTGTCAGCCTCGCTGGCGATGCTATCCTCGACGTGCTCGATGCACAGCACCTGCTCTTCACCGGAGACCGCTATACACCTCTCCGCATCTATGTTGAAGAAGAAGTTTGGGTAGAGGAAGAAGAAGGCCACTGGGAGCGCAAGACTCTCTGGAAGAACGACGGTTCTCTGGGTGCTATCAACTGGTCGAGCGACTACCGCTTCGCCAACGAGCAGACCAAGACTGGCGAGGAGTGCTACGCATTCTCTATGGACGCTTGGGATATCATCAAGAATGGCGAGTTCAAGGTCAACATCGAAGGTGCAACACCCCAGATTCGTGTCACCACCGGTTGGTGGACAACTACATGGACTGGCGACGACATTATGCCCGGCAACGAGAAGCTCGTTGACAATGGCGACGGCACATACACCCTCACCGTTAACCTTGCAGGCGATGCCATCCTCGACATCCTCGATGCTCAGCACCTGCTCTTCACCGGTGGCGGATACACCGTTACGGAGATCTACGTTGACGAATGGGTAGGCGGTGCCGCACCCAAGGAGGTTGTCATCTGGGAGAACGACGGTTCTATGGGCGCCATCAGTTGGTCGAGCGACTACCGCTTCGCCAACGAGGAGGCAAAGACTGGCGAGGAGTGCTATGCCATCCCCATGGATCAGTGGGATGTAATACGCAACGGCACATTCTACCTCGTGCTCTCGGGCGACGCTCCGCAAATCCGCGTCACCACAGGCTGGTGGACAACAACATGGACTGGTGACGACATTATGCCCGGCAACGAGAAGCTCGTTGACAATGGCGACGGCACCATGACACTCGAGATTAATCTGAGTGGCGACCCCATCCTCGATTTGCTCGATGCACAGCATCTGCTCTTCACCGGTGGCGGATACACTCCTCTGAAGCTCTACTACAAGTAATAACTTCATAGTACTAATAAAAGGCGACTCATCTTTGCGGATGAGTCGCCTTTATCACCCTTCTTTCTTTTAAGTCATAACCCCACTATAGAAAGAAGTCGGAGGCCAAGCGGGCTTACGGAGA
>JAZUKS010000053.1:0-28963 GCA_045643405.1 Bacteroidaceae bacterium
GGAAGATGACAGAAGAGATTGCCGTGAAAGTCTGGAAGTAGACAAGAAGACACACGAGAAATTGATCGGTAAGAGGTCATGCAAACAGATTCTGAAAGAGCTGATCAACACTTATACTGAAAGCAGAAGAGCACTTGACAATCAGAGAGAAGTGAAGAATAAGTTCGAGTTGACGAAGAGGGAAATCCTCGGTAAGCAAACCGAGTGCATAGACTTCAGTAACAAGACGGACGAACGTGCATCAACCGAACGACAAGGTGTGGATGTGTGGATGAGAAAATACAATGCCAATCATCCGCCCGTGCAGTATACCGAACTGGAGAAAATGTTCGCCATCGACCGCAACTGGAATGATATACGCGCACACTTGCGCTCACTTCAGTTGGACGCTCTGCTTACCCAGGCACGCGTGGACAAACTGGGAAGCCAGATTATATCCTTGCAGGCAGAAGGCAGCATAAGCGACATGGATACCGACGTCATCCAGAACCAATTGTCTTCACAAATTGAAACTTTTGAGGCTCGACGCAAAGAAACCATGATGCAAATAGCATTGCTCACTCAGCAACTAAATGCTCATAAAAAGGCGGAAAATGCCATCAAAGAAGAACAAATGCGTGAATAAACATGGCATTTCGGCACATTTAACCATTTTTTACATAAAATATTCCGTAAAAAAAAATGATTATATAATAAAATTGTGTATCTTTGCATCCGATATATAAAAACTAAACAATAGATTACGAATGAGCAAGTACAACATTACCGAGAAGGTAGAAAAGAATGCAGCCTACCGTACGCTCGTAAAAGCAGAGTTGGTAGACGAACTCTATGAAAAAATTGTAAATATTCTGTTCGTACAGAAAAAGTATCGCGATTGCAACTATTCAGCCAAGAAACTGGCAGACGAGATCGGCACAAATACACGTTACATCAGCGCCGTAGTAAACCTGCGTTTTCACCAAAATTACTCATGCTTGGTTAACGAGTACCGTATCAAGGAAGCTATGTACATGTTGGTTGACAAGCGTTACGACGACTACACTATGGAAGAAATCTCGAAGACTGTAGGTTTTGCTAACCGCCAGAGCTTCTATGCAGCATTCTTCCGCATAAAGGGTATAAGTCCTCGTCAGTACAAGGCTTCACACCAAGTGGCAAAGGGCAAAAAAATGTAGAAAAGTAATACTATCTTGAGAAAACAACAAGCATTTCAATATCAAGACGAGCGTTTCGCAGACCTCCAACTTTTAAGATACAGAGTTGACGGTTTCGAAACGCTCTCTTTGCGTCAGAAAACCCTCATCTGGCATCTCAGCGAGGCGGCATTGTGGGGACGCGACATACTGTGGCACCAAAACGGGCGCTACAATCTGGCTATTCGAGCACTGCTCGAATATGTGTTCGAAAACTATGAGGGCAACCGCGAATCGGATGCCTTCAGACAGTTTGTAACTTACCTCAAGCGGGTGTGGTTCTCGAATGGCATACACCACCACTATGGCATGGACAAATTCATGCCTGAGTTCTCGCGCGATGACCTAATGTCCTTGCTTTCTGAATGCAAGGGCACATTGCCCGAACTCAAGGAGTACGATGGAGAGGCTATCGAGTTAGACAAAATACTGGATGTCATCTTCAAACCCAACGTGATGCCCAAGCGTGTCAACCAGACACAAGGAGAGGACTTGCTTCTCACCTCTGCCTGCAACTACTATGGCGAAGACGTCACGCAGGAAGAAGCAGAATGCTTCTATGCCGAGCAGAAGAAGAAAGGCGACATCAACCGTCCTGTCATGTTCGGCATGAACAGTCAACTGGTAAGGGGGGCAGATGGCCAACTCGTGGAGAAGGTGTGGAAAGAGGACGGAATGTATGGCGAATACATCACCCACATCATAAAACACCTTGAAGCAGCCATCCCTTTTGCAGAAAACGAGAAACAGAAGCAGGTCATTGAGAAGCTGGTAGAGTTTTACCGTAGTGGCGACCTCAAGACTTTTGACGAGTACACCATACTCTGGGTACAGGATACCGAGGGCATCATTGACTTTACCAACGGATTCACAGAGGTTTACGGTGACCCATTGGGACTCAAGGCTTCATGGGAAGGGTATGCCAACTTTACCGACCTCGAGGCAACAGGCAGGACCGTGCGTATGAGCAACGATGCACAGTGGTTCGAGGACCACTCCCCCATCGACCCACGCTTCCGCAAGAGCGAATGCAAGGGGGTAAGCGCCAAAGTCATCAAGGCTGCCATTCTTGGAGGTGACCTTTACCCAAGCAGCGCTATTGGCATCAACTTGCCAAACAACAATTGGGTTCGATCAGAATACGGAAGCAAAAGCGTAACCATAGGAAACCTGACACAGGCATACGACGAGGCTGCCAAAGGTAACGGATTCAGACAGGAATTCGTTATTGACGAAGCAACACGAATGCTCATTGACCAATACGGCCATGTTTGCGATGACCTGCACACCGATCTGCACGAATGCTTGGGGCATGGTAGCGGACGCTTGCTTCCTGGGGTTGACCCCGATGCGCTCAAAGCTTATGGCAGTACCATCGAGGAGGCGCGTGCCGATTTGTTTGCCTTGTACTATTTGGCGGATAAGAAGTTGGTTGAACTCAACCTCACGCCCAACGAAGAAGCATACAAGTCGTCTTACTACACATACCTCATGAATGGTTTGATGACACAACTGGTTCGCATCGAACCGGGCAACAACATCGAGGAGGCTCACATGCGCAACCGTTCGCTGATTGCCCACTGGGTATTGAAGCACTATCCCGAAACCGTTGCATTGAAGCAAAACAACGGCAAGACCTACCTACACATAAGTGACTATGCCATGCTTCGCGATGCCTTTGCCAAATTATTGGCAGAAGTGCAGCGCATAAAAAGCGAGGGTGACTATGAGGCAGCCATGCATCTTGTTGAAGACTATGGCGTCAAGGTCAATGCAGAACTGCATCAAGAGGTGCTTACACGCTACCGCAAACTCGACTTGGCTCCTTACAAGGGATTCATCAATCCTCGTTACGAGGCCATACGCGACAACGAAGGGAAGATTACCGACGTCCTGGTTCACTACGACGAATCATTTGCCGAGCAAATGCTGAGGTACAGCAAAGAATACCAGGACCTTCTTCATATAATGTGACATAATCTGAATATAAACATGGCAACAGATATCCATCCACAAGATACGGTTTCACGTCCCACACGCGAAGACGCGTCGGATATACAGAAAAGAATCTTTGACATCAAGAAAGAACTGCGAGCCGCCATGAACGGCATTGCATCGGCTAAGATACGTGAGGCAGGAGCACCCTATAAGATTATATTCGGTGTGGAACTTCCACGTCTCATGGAGATTGCCCGTGAATTCGAACCCAATCACCAACTGGCACAGCAACTCTGGAACGAGCATGTTCGTGAATCGAAACTGCTCGCCACCATGCTGATGCCCCTCGACAACTTCTACGAGGAGATTGCTGATATCTGGGTTGAGGAGATTCCGACAGACGAGGTGGCACAAATTGCCGTGATGAATCTCTTTTCACGCCTACCCTATGCTCCGTCCAAGGCATTTGAATGGATTGCAAGCGACAACAACACAAAGCAACTTTGTGGTTTTCTTATCATTGCACGATTGCTGATGCAAGGAGCAGAGTTCAACGAACGTGCGATTGACGAACTCAATGACCAAATGCAAGCCGTTCCGCAAGATGCGCCTTTGGCGTTAAGAAAAGCAATTATGGCCATCGAAAACAAAATTCAAGCGTTTAACGGATAAAATTACGATTTTTTTTCGTATCTTTGCCCAGAATTAAATAAAGCAAAAAAATAAAAACTCAACAATATGAAACCTGGAAAAGTAGACGCCCTGCTCGGTATAGTTTTCGGAGACGAGGGTAAGGGAAAAGTAGTAGACGTATTTACTCCCAAGTACGACGTGGTTGCACGTTTTGCGGGTGGTCCTAACGCTGGTCACACCATTATCTTCGAAGGCAAGAAATTCGTCCTTCGCAGTATCCCCTCAGGTATCTTCGACGAGGGTAAGCTCAACATCATCGGTAATGGTTGTGTCATCGCTCCCGACCTCTTCATGGCCGAGGCAAAAGAGCTGGAGACCGCTGGTTACGACCTCCGCAGTCGTCTGCATATCAGCAAGCGCGCTCACCTCATCCTCCCCACACACCGTGTGTTGGACCGTGCATACGAGGCTGCCAAGGGCAAGAGCAAGGTAGGTACCACCGGTAAGGGTATCGGTCCCACCTATAGCGAGAAGGCTAGTCGTACCAGCTTGCGCGTGGGCGACATCATGGAGAACTTCGACCAGAAATACGCTGCTTTGAAGGCACGTCACGAGCAGATTCTTCGCGACCTCAACTACACCGACTATGATATTACCGAAGAGGAGCAGAAGTGGATGGAGGGCATCGAATACATGCGTACCTTCCCCTTAATGGACACAGAAATTGAAATCAACAAGTTCCTGCGCGAAGGCAAGAACGTGCTGGCAGAAGGAGCTCAGGGCACTATGCTCGACATCGACCATGGCACCTACCCATTCGTTAGCTCATCAAGCACCATCTGCGGCGGTGTCTGCACTGGTTTGGGTGTGGCTCCCCTTAGCATCGGCGAGGTATTCGGTATCTTCAAGGCTTATAGCACTCGCGTGGGTGCAGGTCCCTTCCCCGTGGAGTTGTTCGACGAAACTGGCGACAAGATCCGCGAGATTGGTCACGAATATGGTGCAGTTACAGGTCGTAACCGTCGTTGCGGTTGGGTTGACCTCGTGGCTCTGAAGTATGCCATCATGATCAACGGTGTAACCCAGCTCATCATGATGAAGGGTGACGTGCTCGATACTTTCGAGACCATCCGCGTCTGCGTGGCTTACGAGAAGGATGGCGTGGTTACCACCGACATGCCCTACGACACCGAAGGTTGGAAGGCTGTTTACAAGGACGTTCCCGGATGGAACACCGACCTTACCGGCATCACCAGCGAGGAGCAGTTCCCCGAAGCATTTGCCTCATACATCAAGTATCTGGAGGCAGAGTTGGAGACTCCCATCACAATCGTCAGCGTGGGTCCCGACCGTGCACAGACCATCTTCCTGAACAAGTAACAACAACAAAAAAGGAAGATCCTCCCACAACCCGAAGGAATCCCGTAAGAATCCCGAAGATGTCCCGAAGGAATCCCGTAAGTATCCCGAAGATGTCCCGAAGGAAAAACAAAGACCACTCCGTAGAGTCCCCGAGGAGTCCCCGAGGAGCGCACACAAATACACGGAGAAACGTGGAGGATCCTCGGAAGATACTGGGGACATACTAATAAACAACAAAGGAGTCAAGCGCATTTGCACTTGACTTCTTGTTTTTTCAACTACTACACACTTTGAATCATCCAAAGTAGCATAGCACTTGTGTTTAATATTCACTTATGTTTCAACCGCTCGAAGGGTGGAAAACCTAAGGTAACATCTTCGGGGTTTTACTCTATTCCACCCTTGTCGTTAATCTTCACCTTGCATGAACGAACAGGAGTATCCTTATACTTGTTCAGGTATTCCTCCAGCTTATCCAAACCTATAGAAAGAGAATGAGAAAAGTCTGACATCTTAGACGAGATAAGGTTTCCATTCTTGTCGTAGGTCTTAACGCTTACCGAACCGCCGTTCACACCCATCTTGGCAAACTTCTCACCCTTGTCATTAGCACCAAAGGTAGCATTGTTCTCGCTAAGGTCTGCATCGGCCTTCTTGGTCACATAGACTTCCAACTCACACAATTCAACTGCCTTGTTTATGCGAACCGACTTTGACCATTTTCCGTTCACCACGTTCTCTTTAACCAAAGTACCATCCTCACCGGTGTAATTCACGGTAACGTCGCAAATATCGGCCATGGCTTCAGTAAGTTCGAACGAGAAAGATGCACTCAATGCTGCATAAGGAGCATTTGACTGCTGCTGATTGGGAGAAGGAACTTCCTCATCGTCACCACAAGATGTAAAAAAGAAGGCTGTAGTAGCCATCAAAATGATAGAAAAAAACTTTTTCATTGTAATAAAGAATTTAATAAAAGAATTTAATATTGATTGTTATTTGTTATTACTGATTGGTATGATTTGATATTGGTTATAATGAACTGATTGAAGTCTTATGCTATTGATTTCTCATTTTGCAATTTGAACATCTATCTTTAGCTTTCAATTCCTGATATAGCCGTTCACGTTCGAGGTGGGTCATCTGATGAGAGACATTCAAACGAAGTAACAGAGATGCACGAAGCAAACCTTCATTTTAGGAAGAGAATACTTTGCAAACTCTGTCTTCGCATAAACGTAGCATACTTGCTGATGTTTCATCTCATTCCCATCATATAGTCAGATTTTTTATACTCATTAGTTCATACAGATTTTTATATTTGTATCTTATACGACAAAGGATTGAATTTGATACTGACCTTTGTCTCGGCAACAGGGCATCTACATGTCGTGTCAACCAGGCCATCTCGTTTTCGGGTGCAAAGTTACGAACTATTGACCGACGCAAGTTTAGCAATTTTAGCAAATATGTTGCAAAACATGATAAAAACATGTTGCAAATGATGCAAAACACACGAAATGCAACATTTTTGCATAAGGAAAACCTCAAAATAGCAGCATTATAATACAAAAATACTTTTTTGTTGTACTTTTGTATTGCAATATTTACAAAGGAATATTCGGATAGAAGTATCTATGAAGACACGATTCATACTCACACTTGCCATACTAACGACGCTCTGCCTTGCAGCGTGTCGCAAAACCCAGGACGAGCCCAACCGCACAAATTATGCCCACGAGCGTATGACGTTCTGGACAAACGACTCCTTGCTGGATGACATCCACAAACGCGATTCGTTAAGAACGCACATAGAAGACGAACTGCGAAGGCTTCCTAATGACGAGCAGAGCGAACAACGTCTTCACATATTGGCTTCGTTAGTGGAACTATGCAGGATTGGGCTTGATTTTGAAGGTGCCATGAATTACTGTATGGAAGGCACCAGTCTTGCCGCCCAAATGGGTAACGACGAAATGAATGCATTCTTCCAAAACAACATGGGAGACATGTTTTTTGATGCGGAGGAACTGTCGGAGGCTGGCGCGCAATATGAAAATGCCTGTAAGTTGCTCGAAAACAAAACCGATGCAAGGTTGATGAAGATATTCTCCTTGTATGCTCTCGACATGTACGAATTCGAATTTCAGTTGATGCAATACGATGCAGCCTTGAAATATATCAAAGAGGCCATAGAGCACATCGACAAAAGCTATGCAGCCGACAAAAACGTATGGACGGAAACAGAATACGATTCCATACATGCCACAGCACTCATCGACATGGCCCGGTTGATGGCACGCATAGACAGAAACGAAGAAGGACGCACCTACTACGAGCAATTCCTGCAGTCGGACTTTGCAAAGACCAACGAGGGAATCTACCTTGAAATAAGATACTTAGACCGCGACAAGGACTGGGAGAAGGCACTCGAGCGCTATTCGGTGCTGGAGGAGCGCGTAGATACCATACACACTTACAACAGCGT
The DNA here is from genome assembly GCA_045643405.1 of Bacteroidaceae bacterium. Lineage (GTDB taxonomy): Bacteria > Bacteroidota > Bacteroidia > Bacteroidales > Bacteroidaceae > Physcousia. The sequence goes on from JAZUKS010000053.1 coordinate 7,618, forward strand.
AACGGCATTTCTGCCTCGCTTGCGTTTCTTGAAGGTGCGCATCCTTACCGGATTGGAACGCTGGAAAGAATGTTGCGAGGCATACGACCTCTACGAGGATGCCCGGCACTTCTGGACCAAGCGCTCGGGTCACCACAAGATACTTGAGTCATACGAACGCTATGGCGTGCAGCGAGAGCAAGCCCTTTCGGCCGACGTGAAGCGTGTAGCCATGGTGCGCAAATGGGTCATCACCGTGATGATAGTGCTTCTCTGCATTCTGATAGCCTTGTGCATAGTGCTTGGACGTATGCAACGCATCATTCGCTCCAAGAACAAGGTACTGGCTGAAAATGTCAACCGCATGCTGAATGAGCGAAGCAAGAAAACTGCTGAGAATAAAGATAATACTGAAGCAGGCGAACTTGTAGAACAAAACAAGCAACAACCAGAAGAGGATGTATCAAAAGACAACATCGAGATAACGAACAATGCGCTCAACGCACAGAATAACAAGAATGTAGAATTATTTATTCAAACGCTTACCACACAGAAACTATTCTGTGCCTCCGACTTCAAGGCGTCAAAGTTGCTCGACGATTTGCACATTCCCTATCGTCCATTCCCTGCCTCATTCGAGGCTTATACAGGCACAACGATTCAGCAATACATCAACCATCTTCGCTTGGAGCATGCGGCTGAACTTATCCGTAACAAACCTGACTATACGCTTGAAGCTATTGCCGAAGAGAGTGGATTCTCCATTCGCTCAACCTTCAACCGCAACTTCACACGTCTTTACGGCATTACTCCTTCCGAATACAAAAAGCAGAATCAAGTATCCTGACACATTTACTTTTCCTGCAACAGTTGCGCTATCAGTATCTTATCGGCATTTACTTCATGTCCTGCAACAGTTGCGCTATCAGCATCTTATCGGCACCCAACTGAAGGGCAAGTTGCAAATCCTTGCGGGCAGACTTCTTTTGTTTCATGGCTATGTAGCAGCATGCCCTGCTGATAAGGAATTCCGGGTTCTCAGGTTCCAAACTTATTGCTTTGTCAAAATCGTACAAAGCATTTTCATATTGCTTACGTTCCAAGGCCATCTCACCGCGCATAACGTAGTTGGTAGCATGGTAGGGGTAGAGTTGAACAAGCGTGTTCACCTGTTCCATTGCCTCACGAGGACGGTTGTCCTTACTATTGAGCAGAGCCAATCCCTGTAATGCATCTTCACGATTGGGCTCAAGTTTCAGCAGATGTTCATAGTCTGCACGTCCCCTTTTGTAATCCATACCCTTGGTGTAGAGATAGGCACGGAAAAACAAGGCATCTTTATGGTCGGCATTCAAGTCGAGTATTGAGGTATAATCGGCTATGGCATGTGAATCATTGCCCATGCGCAGATACAAGGAGGCACGATCCAAGAGCAATCCTATCGTGGTAGGCGACAGATTGATTCCCAGGGTATAGCTTTCCAAAGCATCCTTCTCGCGACCTGTACGTTCCTGAATCTGTCCGATATGACGAAACAATATGGCATTGCTCTTCAAGGCAGGACTGACGGTCATAGCCTTGCGGAACGAAGTCTCCGCCTCAACCAAGCTGTCATGCTCGAGTTGCGACATGCCAAGTTCCACCCATTCCTTGTAATACTCTTGTGCCCTGCTTGTGGCAAAGCACGATACAGCCCACAACAAACACAATACTCTACTCACAAACATACTTGCTTACAATAATTTAGACACGGATTTCACGGATTCACGGAACCTTAGTTTCATACTGATATGAAAAACATATCCGTGTTTTTCCGCGCAATCCGTGCCCAATATATTAAGAAATGTCACACCCCTGTACCGAAGAAGATCTTACAAGGGTGTAACTTTATGGATTCTTACTTATTCTTGATGTAGTCAACAATCCATGCACCTACTTCCTTGGTGCCATACTTACCTGCGCCCTCAACCTGAATTTCGGGAGTACGGACATTGGCATCCAAGCTGGCGTTGACAGCCTCGCGGATAATCTTACCCTCTTCCTTCAAGTCAAAGTACTCATAGAGCATAGCCACAGAAAGGATCTGTGCCAAGGGGTTAGCGATGTTCAAGCCCTTACCCTGAGGCCAGCTGCCGTGGATAGGCTCGAATACGGGAGTATGCTCACCAGTTGAGGCGCTGGGCAGCAGACCCATAGAACCGGTGATGACAGAACCCTCATCGGTAAGGATGTCACCGAATGTATTCTCAGTTACCATAACGTCGAAGAAACGAGGATCCTGAATCATACGCATAGCGGCATTGTCCACGTACATATAGTCGGTAGTCACATCGGGATATTCCTTCTCAATCTCCTGAGCCACCTTACGCCACAGACGGCTGCTTGCCAGCACGTTAGCCTTATCGACAACGGTGAGGTGCTTGCGACGCTGACGTGCGTACTGATAACCTACGCGCAGAATGCGCTCCACCTCAGGACGGCTGTAGTAGTTGGTGTCAAGAGCATCCTCCACGCCCTCTGCGTTCACGCTGGGCTCCTGCTTCTTACCGAAGTACATACCACCAGTCAACTCACGGATGCAGATGAAGTCTGCGCCACGTACCATCTCGTCCTTCAAGGGTGATTTGTGAATCAGGCACTCGAAAGTCTCTACAGGACGGATATTGGCATAGAGTCCCAACTTCTTACGCATAGCCAACAGACCCTGCTCGGGACGAACCTTTGCGCTGGGGTTGTTGTCGAACTTGGGGTCACCTACCGTGGCAAAGAGCACAGCATCAGCATCCATACAGGTCTGGAAGGTCTCGTGGGGGAAGGGATCACCCACCTCGTCGATGGCGTGAGCACCACAAAGTGCCTCCTTGTAACTTACTTCGTGTCCAAACTTCTCTGCAACAGCGCTGCATACTGCAACACCCTGCTCCATAATCTCTGGTCCGATACCATCACCGGCCAATACAGCAATTTTCAGTTTCATTGTTATTCAGTTTCTAATAAATTTAACATCTTAATGGTTGCCTTGATGGCAGCCTCTGTCTGGTCGGCATCAAGTCCGCGAGTGCGATACACCTTGCCTTCGTATTCCCAGGCAATGGCAGTTTGCACAAGTGCATCCGTGCGACCCCCTGGTGGAATGGTGACGGTATAGTTAGTCAACCATGGGAAGGTACGTCCAAGCTTATTGCGATAGATGTGGCGCACAGCACGAACAAAGGCATCATACTGACCATCACCCGTTGCCGACTCTTCGTATGCCTCGCCATTAATCTCCAGTTTCACACATGCCTGAGGATGCAATCCATAGGCGGTTGACACCATATACGAAAGCAACTTGATACGGTCGCTGGGAGTGTCGTGATGCAGCACATCGGCCACAATGTAGGGCAGGTCATCGATGGTAACCAATTGCTTCTTGTCGCCTAACTCATTGATTCGCAAGGTTACGCGGCGCATATCCTTGTCGCTCAACTGCATACCGAGCAACTTCAGGTTTTGCTCAATGTTGGCCTTTCCCGACATCTTTCCCAACGCATACTCACGACTGCGTCCGAATCGCTCAGGCAGCAACGGGTTCACGTACAGCTTTCCCTTCTTGTCACCATCGGCATGCACGCCTGCGGTCTGGGTGAAGACATTCTCACCCACAATGGGGGTATTCGATGCCGTGCCTATGCCGCTGTAGCTCTCCACCATGCGCGATATGTTGTTGATGGACTGCTCCACCACATTGACCTGCTTCTCGGGAGCCATGTCGTGCAGCACAGCCACGATGCTCGACAGCGAGGCATTACCTGCACGCTCTCCCAATCCGTTGATGGTAGCATGAATGCCTTGTATGCCAGCATCCACGGCCGCCAGCACGTTGGCCACAGCCAGGTCGTAGTCGTTATGAGCATGGAAGTCGAAGTGCAGCTGAGGGTATCGGTTCACCATCTGAGTGATGAAGTCACTGGTCTGATTGGGCGAGAGGATGCCCAGCGTGTCGGGCAGCATGAAGCGACGTACAGCCTCCATATCCTGCAGACTATCAAGCATGCCAAACACATATTCGGGACTATCCTTCATACCGTTCGACCAGTCCTCCAGATAGATGTTCACATCCAGGCCAGCCTTGTGCGCCATCATCACATTCTCGCGCACATTGCTCCAATGTTCCTCGGGCGTCTTTCCCAGCTGGCCACGGCAATGCTTCTCGCTACCCTTTGTCAGCAGATTGATTACCTTGCCACCGGCTCGCTTTATCCAGTCGATGCTCTGTCCATTGTCACAGAAACCAAGTATCTCAATCTTAGGCAGATGGTTATGCACGAAAGCCCATTCGCACACCTTCTTCACACATTCAAACTCGCCTTTGCTCACACGGGCGCTGGCAATCTCGATGCGGTCTACCATCACCTCCTCAAGCAGTTTGCGAGCAATAGAGAGTTTCTCGGACGCACTGAACGCCACTCCGCTGGTCTGTTCGCCATCACGAAGCGTGGTATCCATTACCTCAATGCGCATGCTATTCGTCATCTTCTTTTACCTTACGTTTACCTTAATATTGTTACAGAGTGCAAAGATACGTATAAAAAACGACACCTCAAACGATTTTAAACAATATTCAGACAATCGGCACAAGTTTCAACATGAATTTGATTGTTTTAACATTTTTACATGCTGTATTCATTGCTCTTCCACTCCCTTTGCACGTCCGTAACACGTCCGTACTTTGACTGTACTTAGTCCGTAGTGGTCGTCTTGAGGATAGAGGCTACATCAAAGCATGGACAAGTCTTCTTGGCAAACTCACAATGGCCATGAAGAGTGGCACATGGATACCGAACTATCAGGTTCTTTACCAGTTGGCGTAGCGATGCTTTTTGTGCTTCCGTTCGAGTGTCTTTAGGTTTAAGATTGCAGTCTAATCCGCCGATGTAGCAGATACCTATAGATTCTCGATTGTGCCCCACACAATGTGCACCAATCTCATCCTCATCACGCCCCACCTCAATCGTTCCGTCCAAGTCAATTACATAGTGATAGCCAATCTTCTTGAAGCCTCTTTGTCTATGCCAGTGGTCAATGTCCGAAGCCTTGAAGTTACGGCCTTCGGGGGTGGCACTACAATGAATAATGATTTCGTTGACATTTCTCATAACACAACAACTTATCGATTTATTCTGTCTATACTCTGTACGGTAATATCCTGATAAACATTACCTTGGTACTCACGATGCTGAAAGCGAAGTGATACTACAACCAGGTCTCCTGCATTCCATCTGCACAGGGCACTATTACCAAGAAGTGTACATGCGTATGAATTCTCATACTTGCCACCAAGCTCCTGCAGTACGATTATTGATTTGTTGATGGACGAACCATCCTGTTTCTGTACTTGTATGGTCTCACTCTGAGACACTACTTTTAATATCTGTGTGTTCATTTTTCGTTGAAATAATTGAAATTTATGAAATGAGTGAGAGTAGAATAAAGCTTGCTTTGATTCTACCGAGCGAATGAACAAATTCGACATAGTCAAATTTATGAAATTCATTTCCAGCAAGTGGGCAATCGCAAAACTCTATTGCGATTACCCCCTTACTATGTTTATGTTCTCGGACGACTCAGGTAAGCCTCTGTCTTCACAAATCTGCCCACTGAGTCCTGCTCAATGTAACCACGAAATACCCATAGGTTAATCATCTGACGTGGAGACCCAGACATACCTTCCTGCTGACGTACATTGGCAGCCTCTTCCAGCGTGAACGATTCTGGCAGCAACTCCAGCAGGTTCTTTCTACCGCGACGTTTCTTCACCATCTCACGCTCCTTCTCCTCCTTCACTTGCTCTCCGAAAAAGTGACTCTTGCACCAAAGGTCATACTGTAGGCTCCATTCTGCAAACTCAGCAATATCCTTCGTCCAGGTCATGTCGTTGGCAACATACAGCACCATTGCCTTCAGATAAGCTATAGTTACAGCTCTATATGCCAAGTCCTGATAGATGTCATCATCACTGAGCGCACCCACCTCGGCACATTTCTCACTCATCTTCTGAGCCAAATCGAGCGCCGGTTTGCACTCCACGTGTCCATTGGCCAGATTCAGATTGGTGATGTAAGGCTTCAACTCCTCGGCATACTTCTCGTCATAACGTCCATAGACAAAGGGTTTTGACTTATCCTGAATGATGGTACAGAAATTCACACGACTCAATGTGCCATCCACCATTCTACCCTTGAAGAACTGCACACCCTTCTGTATAGTTGACGAAGCATTCCAGTTCCAGCGAATATCCACACGTGCCGTAACAGACTGAGTGCCCACGCGCTCCTGACCGTACTTGCCATTATCAAAGCACAGACAGATGATCTTGCCCACATCTTTTGTGCCATTCGTCTGCAACTGCTTCAGCAGGTCAAGCTCTTCAAGGTTGGTGTAGAGATACTTGCCGTTAGCATCCTTCATACGCTGTACAAAAGCCGCATTGGTCATGTCACTCACCAGCACCTGCACGCAGAGATCGTCAGGGCGCTTTGGCTTCTCCTTGTTTGCACCTTTCTGTGTGGTAGCGTCCTTCCACTCCTGCTCACGCTTGCGGTTCAATTCATCACGCTCCACAATATCTGCCACGATATACTCAATAGGCTTGTTTACAGCCGATTTTCCCGAACTCTGTCGAGCCATGGTCACACACATGAACGTTGCTTCCTTTTCCGTGCCGTCTATCAGCCAGAACTTCACACCATTCAGGTGAGCTGCAAGGGCAGGGAACACAGCATTAGCCACGGCAGGACGGCACACCTCTGGCACATTCTTCACCAGATGCGCAATCAGCCTGGGGAGCTTCTTAGGCATCTGAGGAGGCAGGTCATTGCCTTCCTCATCCACCTTCTCTTGTAGGTTCTCCACCTTCAGCCTCGCATTACTGATGGCACGCTTCACTATCTGTGGCATCTGCTTATACTGAGCACGCTGACAAGCCGACTCAATAGTACGAGCCCACTTCTCATGAGCCTCACCGTATGTAGGCAAAACAGACTTTATCCATGCTGCATCATCATTACACACATAGCGCAGATAAGCCGCCATAGAGAAGATAAAGTTGTTTCGTGAACCATGAGCAGGCACACCACCCAGCAGTTCCTGCAGGCACTCCACAAGCACATCATACTTTATTCCATTATAATCAGAAGCCCACCCCTGCCCCCCTGTTGCAACGGAGTCCTTGGATGTATCAGTATGCGGCTCTGCATTCAGGCCGTTAACTTTCTCATCGTCATTAGTATTATCCACATCCTCCTTCCTTTGGGGATTTTTGGCTTGTTTCAGAATGCAGGCTGGGGTTAGGCTGAATACCTCGTCATCCAGATACACCAACTTGTCAGCTGGAGTATAGAAAACTCGCGTAATGTCCTTGGCTCCCTCATCGTATGGCACGCCCAGAATATCGCTGATGCGCTTGAGATTCTCCTCCTGCGTCAAGTCCTGCACTCGGCGACACACAACATGTCCGCACCCTGGCTTTGTGGCACTATTCTCGAACATCAGCAATCCCAGTTCGTCCTTCTTGGACAGTACAAACTCCGTATCAACTGGCACATCGATATCCGCACCAATAGTCGCACTCATGCGAGTTGTACCCTTCAACGTACCATCCTCGTTGGGCAGACACGAATAGTTCATCTGCACCATGCGCTGCTTGGTGGCACGACGGTTCTTTTCGCTGTCACGAAGTGCCATATACTCCTCTCTTGTCAGAACAGGGCGCATCATCTTCACCCTGTTCTTATAATATATTACGTGTACACTCATTTTCTTTACTGTATGCTATTGATCATTTCGTTTCTGTCAAGTGTTATCTCACCCATGATTTCGGGCAGAATAGCCTCAAGTCTCTCCTGCGAGGCCTTTCTACTCTCCACTACGGGCACCTTCATCTGGATGATGTAGTGGCGACTGGTACGCTTTACCTTGTAGTCCTCACCATCGCACACTCGGTGAACTTCAGGTGGCAGATAGACACGACCATTATCCACAAAATCCACACAAGCATTCTCGCTTACCTTCAGTGTGCCATGCAACTTCATAGCCTCGTCCAGAACAGGTTCGTTACTTGGCATTCCACTGTCAAAGTGGAAACCCTTCTCCGTGATGGTTGCTATACCTTCAATCTTTAACATGATAGTCCCCCTCCCGACCTCCCCGAGGGGAGGAGTTTTATATACCGTGGAAGGGATAACGGGGATAAGTTCAAATTTCTACCTTGAATTATTCATAGGAGTTATCGGGGGAGCTGAAGGAGGGCTTCCTCCATCTTAGCCATAGCCTTATTGTAAATCATACGTACACGCTCTGGCTGTACCTTCAGCACAACAGCTGTCTGACGGATGGTCAGCTCTGTGCCCTCAAGACCGAAGATCAGGCTCACCGCCTTGCGCTCCTGACTGTTCAGCACCGCCATCAGGTCTGCCACCGTCTCCTCGCGCTCCTTCTGCATCTGCTCTTCGTCCTGTTCCTCATCTGCAAAAGCCCCTCCCAGCTCCCCGAGGGGAGAGTCATAGCAGCAGTCATCTTCCCCTTCGGGGGGTGTGAGGGAGGCTCCCCTTGAAAGTTCCACATCGAGCGACAGAATCTTCATGATGGCACGATCCTCCTTTTTCAAGCGGATAGTTGAGCCAACCTCCTCGATAGCCTTGATGATATACTTCTTGATGTAATAGGTGGCGAATGTCTTGAGTGTCACACCCACCGTAGCATCAAAGTGAAGTACTGCCTGACAGACACCGTAGCGTGCCTCCTGCTTCAAGTCATCAAGTTCCAGACCGCAACCCATGTAGCGATGAGCCATTGCGTCAGCATAACCTATAATCTCCTGTGTAATCAGCACCTGCTGATCCTTGGTAAGCGACATCTGAGTCACGTTACCTTTCTTAGCTTTCTTAGCCATATAGTTTTGAATTTAATTATGATTTGTAAATGATAAATTGCAAGTGCGGTTGTGCCTTACACTTTTCTTATACAGGCAATTTCCCAAATCCATATACCACCGATATACCAGTCATATACCACAAGACGCTCTAACTACCTGACAATATAAATTTTACTCATTAGCAAGTGTATTCAGCGCCTTTCCTTTTTGAGAGGGCTTGGGTGGGTTCCCATTACCTTATCCACCCATTCAAACCCAAATGGCGGAGCACACAGGTTACGCTGCCGGCGCAGGTTTCTCAGCCCCTCCTCGCCAAACAGCCAGTTCAGATCCTTCTCGGGGAAATCCCTCTCTCCCAGCTTCCACCTCCACTGCCCCTTTCGCTTATTATATACTATGGTGTCACCACACCACATTCTACCGCAGAAGTGTGCCAGCAAAGTCTTGTTCTCCAACTTCCACTTCAACCTGCCATCTCCCTCGATGCTTATCACATTCTCCTCGATGGCCACCTCCAGCGCATCAGTATTCAAGCCAATGCGCAACTTCACAGGCAGATGTTTTACGAGTTCTGCCACCTCATTGACTACAGAAAGATTATTCATACGAAACCTTCTTGCTTTGTTGTTGAACCATCAGTCCTACTCGGCTTCCTCGTCAGAAGCACCGGAACCTGATTGTTCACAGCAGAAGGCCGTATTTTCGGCTAACATTTCGGCTAACTCCTTTCGGCCGAAACAGCTACACACAAACGAAAAAAACGCAAAAAGCGGAATCAACTGTATTACAGTCAATTCCGCTAAAAATCGGTATTATAACAAAAAAATCTGCAGGTGGCAGAAGTCTATGCCGAAAACTTGGTCATAGCACCTGTGCTGAGTTTAGTCGAAGCAACCTTTATGCTCATCCATATACTCCTTCCTGCCATAACGCTGGTCGCCGAAGTCCTCAGCAACATCCTTCGTCATATCGTATGTGCTTTTCAGTTTAGGCAACATCCGTTCTATCTCAGCCGAGGTCCTATCGTTCGGCTTGCCACCCTTCACATTCGTCAGATAGCGACCTCCTGCATCCTTGAAGTGCGACTCAATGACAGACACATAGTTGTTCGTCTCTTGTATGATATTCTTTGAAATCATCTGCGCAAACAACTCCTTCAATGTGCCAACCCCCACTTTGCCGGTCCACGTCACAACGCAGTCGCTTGGCTCTCCGCCAAACAAATCCAGAAACCCCTTCTCGTCTTCATCCTTCACCCATCCAAGGCCAGTCAGCATTATCCACAGCAACTGCATGTGTGGCAAAGTACTGTTTTTCAGGCTGAACACCTCTCTTGTACGTGCCGCAGTTTCGTTCATTGCTCTCACGCGTGCGCGCGAACCTTTTTCTATCAAACCACTCAACAGTGGCTTAATCAGCTCAATCGTAAACTTAAAGCGCATAAATGCAATGATACTCTTCCGGCTGAGATTCTCTTCGTTTAGCTCCAAATATCTCTCCAGTGCCTGGGTATCATCAAACGAGAACACACCATTCTCACTCTTCAGCAGATCGCAGAGCAAGGCGTATTTAGCCGCATGCTTCACGGGTAGTTCCATCTTCTCCAGCTCAGCACCTGCCTTGCTCAGTTTCTCTTTGTTCAACAGGTCAGCTTCTGGCAAAAGAAATTCCGATTTGAGCAGCTCGCCCAACTCTATCTCGGCTCTTTCTTGATAGTCCTCACGTGTGATGCCAGCATAGTGACGTTTCTTCCACGTCTCAAACTCATCCCTCCAAGTGCGCTTCATTCCTTCTGCCCCACTCTCGTAGTGGGCAAGCAATGACCCACGCACCTCTGCCTCAGCATCATCGAATGACACCTCCACCTTGCCCCCTCTGACATCAAAAGTCAGCATAGCAAGTTTCCTATCGCCCACACGCACCTCTTCAAGTTCCGTCAGAAAACTCTTCAGCGATTCTGTAAACTCCTTACACATCAAATCTTTCGTAATAAACAGCAAAGATTGTACGGTATCTTGCATCAGGCTCTGCTTCCACCTCAAAGTGTGAAAAGGCGAACTCCCCATAGTCATCCTCAGTGTGCTTAACCAGAATGGTATCGCGGACCTCACCCTCAGCCCATGCCTTGTTTACTCCTTCCTCCAGATCTGCCAGCATCCTGAATGGTCCATGCTGACCCTCCAGACGCACATAACCGTACGTCTGAATAAACTGGTCAAGATTTACTATCTTAGTAGCAAAGCGATACCCCATCGCATTCTTTACTTCATCAGGCTGTTCAACCAGATTATACGAGAATCCATTCTCGTCCGTGCGCACGGTGTCATCTTCTGCGTTCCAAAGGCCAGGGTGCATGCCGTAGCTGACACAGTTCTCGAAGTCATTGCATCGCATCTCTATAGGCACAGCAGGCTCATACACACCCATCGCAGGCTTCCTGCGCAACTCCTCGCGCCAGCTATCCTGCATCTCCTGATTTCTGCACATAGCCTCCTTGAAGCAAAGAGCAATCTCCTTTCTGTCGTCCCAAACACGAGAACATAGAATCTCATCACCCTCACGATACCCCTCTTCCATATTGCCCATAAGGCCGAGCAGCCACTCGGGATACGTACTCTCACAATCCAACAAGTCGCAAGCAGCCACATTATTCATCGTGTAACTGCCATCCTCATGTTTCACGCTATACAAGAAGTCACCATCCCTATTCGTGGCATACTCCCCAAACACCGTTATGTCCTCGGCCGAGATTCCCTCTGCCTCGCACTGGTTCTGAAACCATATTTCCTTGTCTGTCATATTATCATATATGTATATTTTTCGCTGAAATTATTGAAATTTACGAAATCAACCCCTCAAGTATCTGCTTTACGGCCACGCTATTTATCTGTTCATGAAAATGCACAGAATATCCATCTGCCTTCATATCCTCAAAGAATTGTTTTGCGCAATTTATCTTTATCTTCTCATCTGTCGAAATCTGAGACTTTTTGTCGTATGCCTTTGTCTCAATCACCACGTTCAGTTCCTGTGTACCGTCTTTACGCTTGACCACATACATAAAGTCAGGACTATAGTTTGATGACGCAACAGTTGGGATGCAAATACTCGTTGAAGGAATCTTGCCATATACCACTACCTCAGCAATATCCGAGGTCATAATATTCCTTCGCTCGAGTTCTGAATCATACACCAACGCGTCATACAGATACTTTTTTGATAATGCAACATGATCACCCTCGCGGATGTTGCCTATCAGTCCCTGAGCCACATCGTCACACACCGTACCATCCTCATTGGTTAGCACTGTCTTTTCAGAGAGATAATTGGCCTTTTTGTATCGTACGAGCCCCTGCAGATACTCACTCTTCCACGACTCAATTGCACCAACAAGTCTTGTCATTGAGTTTTCGTTGAACACCTCTACATCCAACCGTACACCAATCTTATTTGCATCTACAAACGCTCTATGCAGTTTCTCTATTGGTATGCAAGTCAGTCGTGATGTTCGTTTCAGGAACTCATTATAAGCCAAATGCCTACCAGACAATGTTATCTGAGTAGCAGCACCTTCAGTCAGCACAAGGCTCTTGTCGCCCGTCTGTAGGAGAGTGCGTTTCGTCTCAATCACTTCCTTTGCGAACACCTCTTCGTCCTTGATTAATCGTGGAAGGGCTTTACAGAGTTCTTCGTCGATATTCTTTTCAAAGAAAAGCACATACTTCCTGTTGAGAATGCCCCACAGATTGCGTATCTCTTCAAATCTGGCCTTTCGAATACCAATTCTATCCTTTGCAGGTTTGTTACGGTCTTTAACGCGAGGTTTACCTGTCAGGAACTCTGGATACTCATCAAAGAATGCCACTGAGTTTTCTTCGACGACATCCATGGTGCGGGTGATGAATCTCTTGTCTCTAAGTTCATCAAACAGATCGTCTGCATTTATATTACGGATAGCTGCCACACGCGTCAGTTCTTCATCTGTAATCTTGGCTGGACGCTCATCTACAGCATCTCCGTTAATCTCCTTAATGAGTTTGTCGGCAAAGTCCTTCTCTGTGAAGTCAACGATGTAGTTTAGCATGAACTCCTTATTGACAATACGATTACCTTCTTCGTCAACAGGCAGACGCAAACCTCGTCCCACCTCTTGCATCTTGCTTATCTCCGACCCACTCGAACGCAACTTGCAGATGGTAAAAACATTAGGATTATCCCAACCCTCCTTCAGCGTCCACTTCGAGAAGAGGAAACGGCGAACATTCCACTTGCCATCCTTAGACTTGCAACTGAGCAATTCTTTCTTACCATGCAGGATATCCTTCACCTCCTGAGCCACAGCCTCGTCACTATCGCTATTGTCCTTGGCAAAATAGCCAGCACAGGTAGCATCCACATTATCAAGACTTGCCTGGAGGTACTCAGCATATTCTTCTGTGTTATCCTTTGCCAGCTCCAGTTCAAGCCATTTTCGTAGCAACTGCTTGAAGGTCACTTGCAGCCAGCCGTCGTTGTTCTCTCCACGGTAGCTCTCCACACTGTCAATGAAGAACAGAGCCAGCGTCTTGATACGCGTAGGATAGTGCCGGAACATCTCACGTTCCGTCTCAAAATGGCGTTGCAGTGCAGTATCAATCATAGCCTCCTGGTAGGATGATGAATACTGATCCGGGTAGAACTTGTCGTCTTTGTGAACCACAACTCCGTTACTCAGTTCCACCTCACTCTTCTTTATCGCATCTATGTATAGAGGACCAAAATCATCATCAATCACCTGTAGTGACTGTCCTGCTGTCAGCGTATAGACTTTATCAGCCTTCCCTTCCTGTTTGTAGTGGAAGGTAACATCAGTCTTCGTTATAGTAGTTACCTCAACCATCTTATTGGCACTTTTGCCGCCAGGCATCTTTACGTGCTCTTTTGCAACACCCTTTATAAGGACGTCCTCAAATGCCCTTCGAGCATTGAGATCATACACCAGGTTATTGTAATCTTTACGCTTATGCTTGCCTTTTCCTATTTCTGGGTATGTAGCACCATAGCGTATCAGGAGTTGGGGCTTAAGGAATTCTATAAATTTCTTGAATGTATCTGAATCTCGTTTTATGCGGTGAGGCTCGTCAATAATCAACACAGGACGAGTGTCACGTATGGCATCAACCGGACGGTGGAAGTCGCCCACCATCTGGTCGTAATCCTCACGTGTTAGCAATTTGCCATTGCTCAACAATTGAGTGTTCAGCAACAGCACGTATATCTTATTCTTCTCATGGCAGTCGCCATAGAAGAATCTGCCTACTGGTGTAGGAAAGTTCAGACGGCCTTTCTTTTTCTGTTTCTGAGGTTCCAGCAGACAGAGTTCTATCTCAGTCTTATATCCACAGTCATCGCGGAAGTGTTTCTTCACCACAGCATCATTGATAAAACTGCATGTTCCTGCCTTGATGGGTAGGGTTGGCACAGCAATAATGAACTTGTTGTAGCCAAACTGCTGGTGCATCTCATAGATGGTCTTGGTATAGACGTATGTCTTGCCTGTACCTGTCTCCATCTTCACATCCATCATCTGGTAGCCTTCTTCCTTGCCACTGGTCATGTTGAAGAACTCACGAATGCCATTTTGGCCTTTCAGATTGCTTACCTCCGACAGGGTCAGCGAACCTAAAATCTCAGGATTACGATGCGCAGCCGTACGAGCTGTAATCACCGATTTCTTCAGCACCTGCATCACGCTATCTACCGGTATCTTCTGATGTGAAAGGTCGCCTATAAATTTCAGTTCCATACGTTTTATGCTGCCTCTTTGTTTTTGTAGTAATTATAAAACCAACTATACTCGGAGAGGATTACCCAGAGTCGGTCGTTGTTAAATCCTTGAAACATGGTATTAACAGGATCAACCTCCTCCAAAATCTCTACACGAAGTTTTTCATCCGTAATGGCTTTTTCAACTGAATCTTCTGAATATTGGTTCAATTGAGAAAACTCATACCAAAACTTTCTCACACCATTTAGCCAATCGCATGAAAGATTAAGATGATCCTTATCAAACCATAGATCATCAAATTCATCAGGATATTCCAATTTTCCCTCTTTGTCATATCCAAATCGTTGTTCGATATCGCTATAAAAGAAAATTGGCATAATAAATTGTTCGCCTCTCTTGAGGTTACAACAATTACTAACAATCTTTAATGATTGAGCATCAGTATCAACATCATCATCCGATTCTGTATTCTTCTTTATTTTACAGAATGTCTCACCATCGCACGAAGCTACTAAATTATGATATGACACATAGTGCGGATGGGGTATCTGTGTAATCTGTGTCTTGTCATCTGATAGTTCTCCTCCATAGCAAACTGTTACTTTATCGTCTTTCAGACAATCAAATGATTGAAAGTCATTTTTATGCTTATTCCATAAACCTTCTTTTATTCGTTGTGGAATAACATGTTCAAGAGTAACATTAAAGGTATGTTGCTGACTATCTACCGTGTAAAGTTTGCGCATGCAATAACAGCAGACACCATTTACAAGTCCGTCAGGTGTCTGTTCATCCACTAAAATCTGTCTAAGGTCGGAAAGTTTATTCGCTTTATAAACAACTTTTTGCGGGTAGCAGTTTCTCCTGGCATCCCATCTGGAATCCAAGAATTTTTGGCAAACCTTAACCCCTTTGTCTTCAAAGTGCGTTCCTGTCTTTTCTATATATCGCATATTACTCCTTTACTTTTGCGTCCAACTCAGCGATAACATCATCAAATGTTTTGGGGAATAGTTTTTTCAACTCTTCAACCACTAAATAAACTTTATCAGAGTTTCTGCGCTTCATACGAACATATCTATCCTTCATCAATTGTACATGAGAATTACGTGCTGTTGCTCCCATAACAAGAGATACAGTGTTGTTGTAATCCAATCCGTAAATGCTCTCCAGCTCAGCATTGCCATATCTATCGTCTTCATGTAGCATCTGCACAATACGATTATCATCGTTCTGTAACAAGTTACTTAATACCGAAGGTGAATGTGTACTAACGACAAACTGAGCTTTGGTGAAGGTGTTCATAAAGGCACCCAGTATTTCTGCCTCTAATTCCGGATGCAGATGCAGGTCTATCTCATCTATCATGATCAGCCCCTCGATGTCTGTACTCAGACCTTTGCTGAGAATAAATGAGCGGTATGCAATATCCAGAACTATGCTGAAAAGACGTTTGTAGCCAGCAGGAAGTTCTGCAAATGTTTTCTCTTTGCCTTTATCTGTAAGGAAGGCAATTTCCCCATTTGCATCTCTGACAATCGAAACTATTCTGTAGATGTTATCATTATTTGCAGAGAACTTCTGGCAGAAGTTTTTCAAACAATCTTCGATGGTACTCAGTTCGTGAATAATCTCTTTCAAACGAGTTTTCTTCTGTGCAATAACATCATCATCTGTCAGTTTAGACAACAGATTCTCAATATTGTATTTTTCAAGCATAGTACGTTCCAGACGCTTGATCCATGCTTTCATACAGACTTCCTCGTCATCCCAGTCGTTGTATCCGAAACTGCGTTCACGCTCAATGCGAGACATTTTCTCCCCCCTCTTTATTTTCTCTTTATGTGGGAAACTATCAGAGATATAGTTCATAAGAGGAAGTATGTCTGTCTCTTTGTGCCACTGATAGAACGCACGGAATGCATCAATAAACTCCGTTGGGCGAAGTTTGTATTTATGGGTATATACACTCATATTCCAATGCAAATCCTTGCACTGGTCATCCACATCTGCCCACGCCTCTGTTTCTATCAAGGGTTTGTTTATATCATTGCAATCTTCTGCCGAGAACCCCCGTGGGCGAAGTTCTTTAATAGGACTTGTCACATTCCATATTTCCACAGGCTTCTTCTTTTTCTTTCCTGCTACTACGACATCTTTTGTTTTAATATCTGAGTACATAAACATGCTCATAGCCTTGTGCATGGCATGAATCAATGTTGTCTTGCCCGAACCATTCTTACCAAACAGCACGGTGACGCGTGGTGCGAACTCTATTTCGTAGTCGCTGAAACAGCGGAAGTTCTTTATATGGAGTTTCTTTAGGTACATATTCTTGGTTTCTTTGATTGTGATTAACTAATATCTTACATCAAGGTTCACTTTCAGACTCTTCGATCCATCCTTCAGCGTGCGCAGGTTTGTCTGCAACATCACGCGGTTAGTAGTACCAAAGCTATAACCGAACAATACGATATGCTGGGGCGAGAAAGGCTCGTTGTTGAACTTGTCCATCAATGCCACCATGCTATCCTCAGTGAAATCTTGGTCATCGGCTATCATGTACAAATGGTCTCCCTTGGCGTATGCCTTATACCCGGCAAGGTCAACAACCTCAGCATCTTCCGTCAGGCCGTAACCATCTGCCACAAGCCATGTTCTGAGTACTGTCTCCTCGCCAAAATCCTTCAATGTAGTATCATCACCGAAGGCTGCCTCTGGGTCAAAACGCTCCATTTTGTCGAGGGTGTCTTCACGCACTTCTTCCAATGTGAAATGCTTGAAACCAAGGTCGCCTGCAAACAAAGGATTCACCTCTTTGATTTTCTTTGCGGCACGCTTGATGCGCTCCATTCCTATTTCATCAATGGTGCGGTAACCTGCTTTGTAGGCTTCAGAGTCAGGTTTACATTCTTCTTGCCATTGAATAAGAATGAATTTACGGTTACCACCATCCTCTGCGTTCTTCTGCATAACAGCATGAGCGGTTGTAGAAGAACCACCGAAGAAATCCATAACAATAGAGTTTTCTTCAGAGGCAATTTGCACTATCTGTTTAACTAATTCTAAAGGCTTGGGAAAATCAAATATACCTTTGCCTAACAATTCATCTACTTCGGCAGTACCTTTATTAGAAATAAATTCTTTACTATTCCATAATGTTTTTGCGGTTTGCGTTAATTTTCTTTCCTTTTGGAAAATCCTATAATTTCCATCAGGTCCTTTGAATGCAATGAGTTGATCTTTCTTTAATTCAGATGTTTCTTTACCCCATCTCCATACACTTTCTAACCCGGCAATCACACTTGCTTCTATCTTTAAAAAACCATCTTCTTCAATCGTAGTAATAGGATAAAAACCATTAGAGTCAGGATGCTGAATGTCAGCATAGAATGGATATCTTAAATTTGGCCTATTTGTTGAATTAAAAGCTCTTACATTACGGTTTCTCAATCCTTTTAAATTAAAACCTCCAAACGCATCTTGATATTGATATGAAGTACCTTCAACGGTGATTTCATTAGTGAATACCAGTTCTTCATCTTTTGCATATACCAAGCAGTATTCATGACATTTTGCAAATTCTCCATATCTTCGTCCTTCTGGTTTGACAATTACTGTTATGCAACCTACACAATTCTCCTCTCCAAACACCTCATCACAAAGCCTCTTCAGATTAGCCTGCTCATTATCATCAATCGAAATGAATATCACACCATCATTTGTCAATAAATCTCGGGCAAATGAGAGACGAGGTAGCATAAACGTGAGCCAAGCCGCATGGCTGGCACTGCCACGCTTGGTCATAGACAGAATGCGTGAAGCACGCTCTTCATCAACACCTAAACGCACTGCCAACTGCTCTGCGGTGAACGAAAACTTATCGTTATACACAAACCCATCACTACCTGTGTTGTATGGAGGATCAATGTAGATAACTTTCACCTTGCCGCTGTACGACTTCACAAGGTGCTGCAGGGCATCCAGGTTATCGCCACTGATATAGACATTCTGGCTGTCCATGTTCTCAGGAAGACTGTTATGCGCTGCGTCAGGACGAATCACGGTGGTAGTGTCCATATTGGTCAGCATACGGGCATAGTTCTTGCCCAGCCAGTTGAAACCGCTCGTCTCGTCAGTTATCTTCAAACCGCCAGGTAACGCCGCCTTGAAAGCCTCAATATCAAACACGCCCTCGCTGTTGAAACACTGTGGGAACAATTGCTTTAGCCCCTGCAGCTCCTTGCCTCCTGCCTGAGCTTGCTCGTTCTTTTCTATTATCTCGTTAACCATATCTTGTATGTATCGTTTTCTCAGTTTACTGCTTACGGGCACTTCCCCAAAATTACACAGGGTCTGTGCAAGCGAGAGCAGAGAAAGCTTGTTTTCTTTGCCGAACGCCGCCAGAGCTCGCACTTTAGTGCAATAATCCGCACAAAAATAATAATTTTATTTCATTTAACCAAAGGTTAAGTATGTTTTAACACTCTATTAACGCACTTACCATCTCACTAATTTCACTAATTTCAATTATTTCAGTGAAATTTGGACACGCATAGTGGTGCGAATTGAGGTCTAATATTATATATAAATATATTTATATATATATTAGAATTTCATTCTCACTTTCTCATCCCCCCACCCATGTGCGTGCATCTTTTCGAGTGAAATTATTGAAATTGTTGAAATGAGTGAGAGTAGAATAAAGCTTGCCTTGATTCTACCGAGCGAATGAAGAAACTGAAGTTTCCCATCTTAAGGAAGTTAAGGGAAATAAAATCGTCTTGAGTGGTATATGCTTTCTGAAAACACGGGGTAAGAGTAAAGTGAGAACAATCTTTTTTGTGAATTTCACTAATTTCAATTATTTCAACCAAATATGAGCACACCTATCTACTCAACCAAACGCCAGCTTGCCATGGCATACGCACCAGGCATGAGTTACGAATCGGCCAAGAAACGATTGCAGAGATGGATTAACCACAATCCTGTTCTAATGCACGCTCTTCGCAAAACAGGCTACACCAATCGTCAGCGCAACCTCAGCAAGGAGCAGGTTGCAATCATTTTGAACCACATAGGCGAACCGTAAAGGGACAGTAAATTTTTCCGACGGTATAAGTAATACGAGAGCGCTACTCAAACAAAATGAAATGCTCTGACACGTCAAATCCCTCCCACACTCGATATAGACGGATTATAGACGGAATATAGAGCCATCAATTAACCTTTAACCCCGCACAACCCTTCCAGCGGTATATAAATTCACTCCCTTCGGGGAGGGCAGGAGGGGACTACCCTATGGCACAAGTTGATACCATTGACATCGTGACCGGACTTCATGGCAAGTACGGCAGTAATCGCAAGGATTACTTTGCAACCAACTCCAGTTCGAACAAGATTCGTCTGGCTCGTCTGAACAATCCCTATCGGGGCGAACCTACCCAGAAGCAGAAAGAGCACATGGAGGCTTTCAAGACCCGTGCACTTCAGGCTACTGCCTGGCTCAACGCCAACAAGCCAACCGAGGCACAGCCCAAGGGCACCAAAGCCTATCAGGAAGCACAGCGCATCAAGCGTCAGCTGGCACTCTCCAACGTCCGCCAGGTCGTATGCAAGTATATGGACGAGCGCGGCGTGGTAACCCTCCCTGCATCAGGGTCAAGCACTGGTGGCTATACTGGAGGATCTGGCAACCAAGGTTCTGGTGGCGGAACGGGCACTCTGCCTCCCGAACTCGATGATTAAAAATGAGTCCCAGCACTCTGCATCAGGAGTGTTGGGACACTAATCTTCCTAAATCATGAAAACAATAACCAAGATTCAAACGGCACTTGCCATTCTTAGTTCCATTGCAGCTATTGCTTTTGCCACTGCGGGCTTCATAGTGCCACCCGAAGGTGAAATACACGACAGCGTACTTTACCTCATTGCCCAATTCCTCCTACTCACTGCTTCCCTGTTTGGTGTAGGTGCAGTATTCACACACAAGGATAAACCCAAACCTCATGAACCATGCGAAAGATAATACTACTCTTACTTCTTGGCATACCATGTGTTTTCACTGGCTGCAAGGCAATCCACGACGTGCAGATGGCAGAGCATATCAGCCATGACACTCTTTACCTCAGCAACATACGGTACGACAGCATCTACATCTCAGACAGCCTCATCGAACGTTACCGACCCTCCAGCATATACACACCAACCCTTTCACCCCTTGGGGGAGGTCGGGACGGGGTTATTTACACACGAACGGACACTATACTGAAAGAAAAGCAGAAGACCGAATACCGTTACCGCCTCCTCCACGACACAACCTACATTCATCATACAGACACCATTCCGAAGGTCATTGAGCTCACCAAAGTTGAGAAGAAAGAATACACTCCACCTTGGGCAAAACCCCTCATCGGCATCGGCATCTTCACCCTAATCTTCCTCGCCATCCGTATCTACAACCGTATTCGTCACCCTACATAAGTAAGTGATCAAAATTATTATTCAACTTTCGCAAGCTTCGCATGCTTCAGTATTAGGGAGTTAAAGGAGTTAAAGAATTCAAAGGAGTTAAAGACGTTAGGTATGCAGGGTGTGCGCCACAATGCCTCAAGGAGCAAGACATTCGTCTTTAACTCCTTTAACTCCTTGATATTCTTTAACTCCCTATACATGCGAAACTTGAA
>JAZUKS010000054.1:0-59885 GCA_045643405.1 Bacteroidaceae bacterium
AAAGAAAAACCGAGGGAAAAACCTCGGGAACAGTGGAGTGGTTAGAATGGAGAAAGATGGGGCATTGCATTGTTTTGACCATCAACCGTCAATCATCAACCGTCAATCATCAACCGTCAATCATCAACCGTCAATCATCAACCGTCAATCATCAACCGTCAATCATCAACCGTCAACCGTCAATCATCAATCGTCAACCGTCAATCTAAGGTCGGAGGGGGGCTTTCCTCGTTTCAGCCGCCACTACCCCACTCAGGAGAAGGAGGGAAACAAGGTTGGGAATGGCCATGAGGGCATTCATGAGGTCGGAGAGGTTCCATACCAGACTGAGTTCGAAGACACTACCGAAGAAGATGGCCACAATATAAAGGATGCGGTAACTGAACACCACACGACGACCACCCAGATACTCCACGGCACGCTCGCCATAATAGCTCCAGCCAAGGATGGTGCTGAATGCAAAAGTAATGACACCAAAGGTAAGCAAGGGAGAACCCATCATGGGAATCTTACCGAAGGCAGCCTTGGTGAGCGTTCCACCATCAGTAAACGAAATCTCAGGATAAGCCAGTACGCTGGTCGTGATGACCAAACCGGTAAGAAGACAGATAACGACGGTATCCCAGAACGTAGCGGAACTTGACACAAGTGCCTGGCGTACAGGATCCTTTGTCTGTGCTGCCGCTGCTACGATGGGAGCACTACCCATACCACTCTCATTGCTGAAGAGACCACGGGCAATACCGTAACGGGCAGTAAGGATAATGCTTCCGCCCAGGAAACCACCACCGGCCGCCTCGGGACTGAAAGCAGAGGTAATGATCAGTTTCAAGGCAGGAATGAGATACTCTGCATTGACAAAAAGAATGTACACACAACCCAAGACATAGAGAATTGCCATAAGGGGGACAAAGGCCGTACACACCTTAGCAATGCCCCTAACGCCGAAGACGATGACAAGGGCGGCAACGAGCGTGACAACCAATCCGGTCACCCACTCGGGGGCATCCATGGTCTCGTGGCAAAGCATCGAGATGGCATTGCTCTGCACCATGTTGCCGATGCCGAAAGAGGCTATGGCGGTGAAGATGCAGAAGAGGACAGCCAGCCCCTTCATGCCCAGTCCCTTCTGCAAGGCATACATCGGACCGCCCAGCATCTTGCCCGAACGTGTCTTGACACGATACTTCACGGCCAGGAGACCCTCGGCATACTTGGTGGCAATGCCGAACACACCGGTTATCCAGCACCAGAAGATGGCTCCGGGACCACCCAATGCCACAGCCGTGGCAACACCCACGATGTTGCCCGTTCCGATAGTGGCCGCCAGAGAGGTGGCGAGGGCGCCAAACTGACTCACGTCGCCAGGGGCTCCTTCATCGCGCTTCACGCTGAGGCGGATAGCCTTGAAGATCTTGCGTTGGGGGAAACGCAAGCGTATGGTGAGGAAGATGTGTGTACCTAAAAGCAGGATGATCATAGGCCATCCCCATAAGAAGTCGTCAATTGCCTTGATTATATCGTTCACGGTTTCTTTCAGTTTTTGATTTCGCAAAGTTAGTAAAAAAAAGAAAAAGGCGCAAATCAGTGAACCGGTTTTACGCTTCGCACCCCAATAAAAGAGGTAAAAGCAACAAAAACGTCTATTTTTACGCAAAACGAAAAGCGATAAAGAAAAAATTCATTACCTTTGTAGTCGATTATCAATTCAAGTTTCAAACTTGCGGGGGAGGTGGGTAACGGAAATTAATGGGAGTTAATGGGAGTTAGCAGGAGTTAACGGACGATAGTTAGGCTTCGGATAGGCTTCGATTAGGCTTCAGTTAAGCTTCGGTTAGACATTCATAGAGCGAAGCATCTCTCCGGCAACCAACGATTATACCAATAAAGTTGAGTTTGCGAAACTTAAACAAAAAAAGAGAAAAAGAAAATATGAGAAACCAATCTGGCGAGGAATACGCAGCATCCAAGTACCACGAGTTTACCGTCAAGGAACCCTGTACCATCACAGAGTTCATCATGAAGCAGATGTCGGGCATCAGTCGCAACAAGATGAAGGACATCCTCAAGGGGCACGGTGTGAGCGTAGACTATAAGTTGGTAACCCAGCATGATTTCCCCCTGAAGCCCGGCATGAAGGTGCGCATCAGCAAGCACCGCCGCAGTACGGAATTGCAGAGCAAGTGGGTGAAGATAGTGTACGAGGACAAGGACATCATCGTCATCGAGAAGCAACCCGGCATCCTGTCGATGGCTGCTACTGCCAAGCAGTTCTGCATCAAGAACGTACTCGACGAGTACTTCCAGCGCCGCCACTTCAAGTGCCATGCACATTGCGTGCATCGACTTGACCGTGACACCAGCGGACTGATGATGTATGCCAAGAGCATAGAGGCAGCACAGATTATGCAGGAGGACTGGAAGGGTCGCGTATACGACCGCCGCTACTGTGCCGTGGTTGTGGGAAAGATGGAGCAGGAAGGCGGAACGGAAAGAAGCTACCTGACGGACAACAAGGCATACATCACTTTCTCGTCGCCCACCGACAATGGTGGCAAACTGGCGGTGACGCACTACCGTCGCATGCAGACAAACGAGGACTATTCGCTCGTGGAACTGCGCCTGGAGACGGGACGCAAGAACCAGATCAGAGTGCACATGCAGGACATCGGCCACCCCGTTGTGGGCGACCCAAAATACGGCATCGAGGGACAGTACGTGCCTAATCCGCTTGGACGACTCTGCCTGCATGCCTACCGCTTGTTCTTCTACCACCCCATCACGGGCCAGGCAATGGAGTTTGAGACTCCCATCCCCACGTCATTCAAAAATCTTGTAAGCAAGTAACAACCCAACATATAACAAACTATTAAAATCATTTTAAGATGAAAAAGATTTTTTCGACAGTAGCAATGGCTGCTACAGTGTTATTCGCAAGTTGCGGTATGGGTACAAGTTCTACCACTTCAACCGGTAGCAACACCACATCAGAATTACTCGGTGCAGTGCTGGGCAGCGTTGCCGGCACAACAACAGGCACCACTTCAACCACCTCAAGTCTGGCAAGCGCTGGTCTGAGCATCCTCAGTTCATTACTCGGCGGCAACTCTGTAAATACCAACAGTATTGTAGGCACTTGGAAATATGCACAGCCCCAGGTAACCTTCGAGTCGAGCAGCGTATTGGGCAACATTGGCGGCGAGCTGATGGGCAACAAGATTGAGAGTGTACTGAAAACACAGCTCGAGAAGATTGGCCTGAAGGCTGGCGTAAGCACTTTCACTTTCGACAATAGTGGAAACGTAACCGTCACACTCAGTAAAAAGACAACAACCGGTACCTATACCTTGAGCGGAAACACCCTCACCATGACCGGCGCCCTGGGTTTGGCTACAGTTAAATGTACCGTAAGCATCCAGAGCAACACCATGTACATGTTGTTCGATGCCAACACCTTGTTCCAGGCCATCACCAAGCTGGGCGGAACCAGCTCTACCATCAGTTCATTGCTCGGTAACTTCAGCGGTATGAAGCTGGGTTGGAGCATGACGAAGTAAAGCTCTTGACGGGAGATAACTCTTGATGGGAGATAACTCTTGACGGGAGTTAACAGGAGTTAACGGGAGTTACCGCTTCGCTCAGGGAGTTAACGGACGATAGTTCCTGCTTCGTACAGGTTTTCACATGACAAAATGTGTCGTCCGTTAACTCCTGATAACTCCCGTTAACTCCTTGAGCGAAGCGGTAACTCCCATAAATGAGCTCCCACAAATAAAATCCTCTATGAGCAAAAAAATACAACAAGGTCTTCCCGAGAACGCAATGCGAGAATTGCGCGAGGGCGAAACCTACGAACCTATGATGCCTCGCAATTCCAAACCCCGCGAGGTAACCGCATATTCCGTATCGATGGGTATCATTATGGCCGTGCTTTTCAGCGCCGCCTGTGCTTACCTGGGACTGAAGGTGGGACAAGTATTTGAGGCCGCCATTCCCATTGCCATCATTGCCGTGGGCATCTCGGGAGCCACCCACAGAAAGGGGGCACTGGGCGAGAATGTCATCATCCAGAGCATCGGTGCCTGCAGTGGCGTCATCGTGGCAGGAGCCATCTTCACACTTCCTGCGCTTTACATCCTGCAAAGCAAGTACCCCGACCTCACAGTCAACTTCCTTGAAATCTTCATCGCATCGCTTCTAGGCGGTATCCTTGGCATCCTGTTCCTCATCCCCTTCCGCAAATACTTCGTGAAGGACAAGCACGGACAGTACCCCTTCCCCGAGGCGACTGCCAGCACGCAAGTGCTTGTAACGGGCGAGAAAGGAGGCGGACAGGTAAAACCCCTGCTCTTTGCCGGAATCATCGGCGGTCTGTACGATTTTCTCGTAGCTACATTCGGTTTATGGCACGAGAATTTCACCAGTCGTGCCATCATGTTTGGCGACACGGTAGCAGAGAAGGCAAAACTGGTCTTCAAGATCAACACAGGTTCTGCTGTGCTGGGTATGGGATACATCGTAGGTCTGAAGTACGCCTTCATCATCTGTTGCGGTTCAATGCTGGTATGGTGGGGCATTGTACCTGGCATAGCGCTCCTCTTCCCCGACCTTGACATAGCCGACGGATTGGCAGCAACGGATGCCAGTCCCGAGGATCTGTTCAAGTACGCCAAGAGCATCGGCATCGGTGGAATCGCCATGGCCGGAATCATAGGCATCTGGAATAGCAGAAAGGTCATCATGGGTGCCTTCTCGCTTGCCTCGAACGTAGCAGGTAAGAAGAATGAAAACGAGGATCGCACACAGAAGGACATCTCTATGAAAGTGGTCATCATCAGCATCTTGATAACGCTTGTAGCCACTTTCCTCTTCTTCCAGTTCGACGTGATGAACGGCAACCTCGGTTTCAGTCTTATGGCCATCCTCATCGTCTTTGTCATTGCCTTCCTGTTCACTACGGTTGCGGCAAATGCCATTGCCATCGTAGGAAGCAATCCTGTAAGCGGTATGACGCTGATGACACTCATCCTGGCATCGATTGTCATGGTGGCAGTAGGACTGACCGGTACCAGTGGTATGGTGGCAGCCCTGATCATGGGAGGAGTGGTTTGCACGGCACTCTCGATGGCTGGTGGTTTCATCACCGACCTCAAGATTGGATACTGGCTCGGCACGACACCCAAGAAGCAGGAGACATGGAAATTCCTCGGCACCTTTGTCAGCGCAGCCACCGTAGCTGGTGTCATAATGATTCTGAACAAGACATACGGTTTCAACAGCGGTCAGTTGGCCGCACCACAAGCCAACGCAATGGCAGCTGTCATCGAGCCCCTCATGAGCGGACAAGGTGCTCCCTGGTTACTCTACGGCATCGGAGCCGGTATCTCACTTATTCTGAATTTCTTTGGCGTAAGCGCCCTGGCGTTTGCACTGGGCATGTTCATCCCCCTGGAACTCAACCTTCCCTTGTTGGTGGGCGGAGCCATCAACTGGTTTGTTACCACCCGCACCAAGGACAGCGAAGTCAACAATGCCCGTGGCGAGCGCGGAACACTCATTGCCAGCGGTTTCATTGCCGGAGGTGCCCTGATGGGAGTGGTTGCCGCCGCCCTGCGTTTTGGCGGTATCGAGTTCCACTTTGAAGAGTGGTGGACAAACGCTTTAAGCGAGATTTTATCGCTTGGAATGTACTGTTGCCTTATCATTTACCTAGTAAAAGCCAGTATGAAAGCAAAAAGATAGAAAATATTTTGGTCATTTCGCGAAAAAGAAGTAATTTTGCACCCGCTGTCACGAGTTGGCAGCATATTTCAAACCTATAATTAATAAAAAAACAAAGATTTATGGCAACAAAAATCAGATTGCAGCGTCATGGCCGTAAGAGCTATGCTTTCTACAGCATCGTGATCGCTGATGTAAGAGCTCCACGTGATGGACGATTTACAGAAAAGATTGGTACTTACAACCCCAACACCAATCCTGCCACTGTAGATTTGAAATTTGACCGTGCTCTGTATTGGGTAGAGTGTGGCGCACAGCCCACTGACACCGTACGCAACATTCTCTCTGGTGAGGGCGTTTACTTGATGAAGCACCTTAAGGGTGGCGTTAAGAAGGGCGCATTCGACGAGGCAACCGCACAGGTTAAATTCGAGGCTTGGAAGGCTGAGCACCAGAAGGGCGTTAAGGCTGTTACCGATAAGGTGGCTGCTGACAAGAAGGCCGCAGAGAACGCTGCTAAGGCAGCAGAGAAGAAGGCTAACGAGGCTATCGCTGCTAAGGTAGCAGAGAAGAAGGCTGCTGAGGCTGCCGCTAAGGCTGAGGCTGAGGCCGCTGCTGCTGCAACCGAGGAAGCTGCTGAGGCACCCGCTGCTGAGGCTGAGGCTGAAGCACCCGCAGAAGCTTAAACGAGTCAAAACAAACAAATCAAACAAAAATCTATTCAGATATTTTCTTTCAAACAAGCATACAAAGGACTTCACCGTGAGGCGAGGTCCTTTTCTTTTTTGAGGTCTTCTTAAAGTCGCTTCTCACGTTAGTATGACTAGCAAAGAAGAACCATATTTTGACATCGGTCAAAAAGTAGAGGGAAGAATAATAAAATTATAATTTTATAAGGTAAAAGCATACGCGTTTCAAATATATTTTGTAACTTTGCGCTATGAAACTGATTGTCTTAAGCACACCACACTTCTTTATCGAAGAGGACCAGATACTTACAGCTCTTTTTGAAGAAGGACTCGATTTGCTACATATACGCAAACCCGACTCAGAACCCGTGCTGTCAGAAAGACTGCTTTCCCTTATTCCAAATCAGTATCACTCGCGCATCGTTGTACACAACCACTTCTATTTGAAAGAGGAGTACAACCTTCGCGGTATCCACCTCAGCAAACAAGAGCCCCAGGCTCCGAAAGACTATAGCGGAAAGATAACACGCACTTGCTACTCCATCGACCATCTGGCACAGGAGAAGGGCAAATTTGACTACATCTTCCTGGATTCCATCTTTGACGGCATCACAGAAGGACACCGCCCCAGCAGTTTTAGCACCGAACAGATCAACGATGCTGCCCGCAAGGGACTCATCGACCGCAAGGTGATGGCAAGTGGCGGAGTCAACATCGACAACCTCAAACAGATACAAGACATGGGATTCGGCGGAGCCGTAGTATGTGGCGACCTGTGGAAACGCTTTGATGTTCACCAAGGACTCGACTACAAGGCGTTGCTCAGTCATTTCCGCCACCTGAGAAAGGCCACCGACTAACGTCAACAAGAACAACAAACTCTTTATAATATAATGTCATCCAACAATTCGTACTTGGTATTCTCTGGTACAGCAACACGCTACCTTGCAGAGAAAATTTGCAAATCGCTCGACTGCCCTCTCGGCAATCTTGTTATCACCCACTTTGCTGATGGTGAGTTTACTGTATCTTACGAGGAAAGCATTCGCGGCAAGGACGTATTCCTTGTACAAAGCACCTTCCCCAACAGCGACAACCTGATGGAATTACTCCTTATGATTGATGCTGCCAAGCGTGCTTCTGCCCGTACCATCAATGCAGTTATCCCCTACTTCGGATGGGCACGTCAGGACCGTAAAGACAAGCCCCGTGTGGCCATTGGTGCTAAGCTGGTAGCCGATATGCTCAGCGTAGCCGGTATCACACGCCTCATCACCCTCGACCTCCATGCCGACCAAGAGCAGGGATTCTTTGACTGCCCCGTTGACCACCTCTACGCAAGCAGCGTAATGCTGCCTTACGTCAAGAGCCTCAATCTTGAGAACCTGGTCATCGCTGCTCCCGACATGGGTGCTTCAAAGCGCGCCAGCACATTCTCCAAGTATTTCAATTGTCCCTTGGTGCTCTGCAACAAGACTCGTCCAAGACCCAATGAGGTGGGCAACCTCCTGGTCATCGGCGACGTGAAGGATGCCAACGTGGTCATTGTCGACGATATGGTTGACACCGCTGGTACCATCACCAAGGCTGCCGACGTCATGCTTGAGCACGGCGCAAAGTCTGTACGCGCCATTGCCAGTCACTGCCTGATGAGCGGTCCTGCCAGCGAACGCGTTGAGAAGAGCGCACTGACCGAGATTGTCTTTACCGACTCTATCCCCTACAATAAGGGTTGCCAGAAGGTTAAGCAGATCACCATCGCCGGTTTGTTGGCAGAGACCATCCGCCGCGTACTCAACAATGAGTCAATTTCAAACCAGTACCTGATTTAAGATTGAAGCCGACAATCACATCTGATGTAAGATTCATATTTGAAAATCAGCATCTCATGCAAGATTGGCATTTGAGAATCAGCATCTCATGTAAGATTGAAAGCCGATAATCAAAACAAAAGGAAAAAACATGAAAAAGATTGCAACAAACACAGCACCTGCAGCCATCGGCCCCTATAGCCAGGCCATCGAGGTAGGAAACCTTGTATTCTGCTCTGGTCAGATTCCCCTTGACCCCGCCACGGGTACAATGCCCGAAGGCATCGAGGCACAGGCACATCAGGCATTGAAGAATGTCAAGGCATTGCTTGAAGCTGCCGGAACGTCTATCGACAATGTAGTGAAGACTACCGTATTCATGGCTGACATGAACGACTTTGCAGTTGTCAACGGCATCTATGCCGAGTATTTCAGCGAGCCCTATCCTGCCCGTTCTGCCGTTGCAGTCAAGGCACTCCCCAAGAATGCCCTCATAGAGATAGAGGTCATTGCAGAGAAGTAATATCGCACATCCTTAATATTTTTACGCCACGAGATGTCTCACGGACATCGCGTGGCGTAAACCATTTAGAAGATAAATGGTGGAAACACCGGAAATTGAATGAAGAAGATACTTTTTGCACTTATCATGCTCCTCGGTTTCGGGCAAGCACACGCCGTACTGAAAGAGAAGGACCTTACTCACACCTTGGGCGTGCTCAAGGCGGAACTGAAAGCCGACTACGAGAAGTCAAAGCAGTTGATGAAGCGCTACGAGACGATGAGCGCAGAACAGCATGCGCAGCTCATCGTGTATATGAAGCGAAGCGAACAGATCGGTCTGATTCTGTTCTCACAAAAGGCAGACTTCACCTTTGACATGGCATACGCATGCCAGGAGGCAACTAAGATGTTCCGCGAACTGACCATCAACACCATGCCCTATGACAGGATCAAGACCCGTGTGACACAAGAGATTGAGCGCTACACAGAGTTGGTGGGGCTGCTCAAGCAGATGCCTCCCGCCATCGGCGAAGCAAAAGATTCTATCACAGCCATTGACTCGCTGGCCATCAACGAAGCAGACAGCTTGGCTCAACTGCACATACACGGGCAGAACGTGGAGGATGAGCATGAAGCCGACCAGCCATTTTTCCTGCAGGGAGATGAACTGAAAGATCGTATGGAATGCCTCTACTATGCAGAGGAGATGCTGGGTAACCTGCAGTTCTTCATCAACAGCATCGAACAGGAGAAGAACTACTACGATCAGGTATCGGAGCGTGTAGAGAGACTCAACAACTTTGCACAGTCGCGTTACCAGATTCTGCAACAAAGCATCTTCAAGGATGGAGGCAAGAATTACTTTGCCATACTGCTCTCCCTGCCCAAGCAATGGGAGCAGGCCAAACAAGACATCATCAACAAATACAAACCACTTGCCGAGGATGGCAGTGGCGTGTCTGAGTGGCGAGGCATGTATGTGCTTTTCATCAGCATCTTCATGGTGGTGTACATCGCTCTGGCTCTGTGCATAAGCAATATCATCATACGTTGGTTGTTACCAAAACGACTCCGCACAGAAGCTTTTATGCGCAAGAGACGCATGTACATCAGCGTGCTGGGCGTCGCGCTGTTTGCCATCTTTGTTATGGTGGCACGATGCTTCACCGACCGCAACATCGTACTGATGGGAACGTCGCTGATGATAACATTTGCCTGGTTGACCGAGGCCATCTTCCTCTCGCTTCTTATCCGACTGGACGATGTGCAAGCCAAGTCTGGAGCCAAGATATACATGCCTTTCATTTGCATGGCAATAGTTGTCATCGTGTTCCGTATCATACTTATTCCCAACACGCTGGTAAACCTTATCTACCCTCCCATCCTACTTGTATTCACTATCTGGCAGACACGCACGCTGAAGAAGCACAAAACAGGACTACCGCATAGCGATATGTTCTATTCATCCATTTCATTGCTGACCATGATTGTTGCCACCATCTTTTCGTGGATTGGCTACACCCTCCTGGCTGTCGAAATCATGATGTGGTGGATGTTCCAGCTTACCGCCATTCAGAGCATCACTTGCTTCTATGACTTGCTGAAGATGTACAAGAAGAAAAAACTGCTTTACCAGATCAAGCCCCAGTTGCTCATTGACGAGAAGAATGGCATAGACAACGCCGAGCTGCGCAAGAAGATCATCAAGCAGATCAAGAAAGGAGAGCATATCAACAAGACTTGGTTCTACGATTTCGTTGACAAGGCTGCCGTGCCCATCCTGGCGGTGATGTCGATTATCATGAGCGTATATTGGGCCGCCGACATCTTCGAGATGACATCAATATGTATCAAGGTCTTCATGTACAACTTTATCGAGCATGAGAACGTAAT
Source organism: Bacteroidaceae bacterium (assembly GCA_045643405.1). Taxonomy (GTDB): domain Bacteria; phylum Bacteroidota; class Bacteroidia; order Bacteroidales; family Bacteroidaceae; genus Physcousia. The sequence goes on from JAZUKS010000054.1 coordinate 10,619, forward strand.
CAGTCTGTCAATCTTCAAGATATGCATCGTTGCGGGTTTCTGGTTCCTCTTCCGCTACTTCAACTATCTTCTCCGCTCGCTTTATCACTACATACGTCGTCGCACCTTAGGCGAAAGCTCCGAAGACTACAATACGACATTGGCGAACAACATCATCGCCATACTAGTATGGGGAAGTTACGTGGTATTCATCCTCATATTGTTCAGGGTACCAAGCGGAGGTATATCAATTGTAACGGCAGGTCTGGCAACTGGTATGGGTTTTGCCATGAAGGACCTTCTCGAGAACTTCTTCTATGGTATTTCGCTCATGTCGGGACGTGTACGTGTAGGCGACTACATCGAGTGTGATGGTGTGCGCGGTCGTGTAGAGAAAATCACCTATCAGAGTACGATGATCTATACGATGGATGGTTGCGTCATAGCCTTCCTCAACTCATCGCTGTTTACCAAGAACTTCAAGAACCTTACCCGCAACCATCAATATGAATTGGTCAAGATTCCCATCGGAGTAGCGTATGGAAGCAATATAGCATACGTGCGTCAGATTCTGCAAGATGCATTGCAACCCTTCTGTGAGGAAGAGAATAGCCAGGGCAAACGAATCATTGACGAGAACACCACTATCAAAGTGACGTTCAACAACTTCGGAGACAATAGCGTTGACCTTCTCGTTTGCATGTGGATTCTAGTCCAGGAATCTATCGTCACCACAGGACGTGCCAAGGAGGTTATTTACAACACGCTCAATGAGCACAATATCGGTATCCCCTTCCCCCAGCGCGATGTGTATATTCACAAAATGCCGGAAACCAAGAGCAATTAAACCAAGGGCAATTAACAGCGGACTATAATCAACAGTCAAAACCAATAGAATAAAACAACGGACAACAGTTAGTCTATCGACTATTTCTGTTGTCCGTTGCCTATTGTTAATTATTAAAGGCCATTAATTCTTAAAACTATGAATGGGAGCTGGAATGCGTCCCTTGCGATTCACAAAGTCTGCGCACGAATACTTATTGACAGGCATAACAGGCGCATAACCCAAAAGACCGCCGAACTCAACCGTATCACCAACCGTCTTTCCTACAACGGGAATGATACGGACTGCTGTTGTCTTTTGGTTAACCATGCCAATGGCTGCCTCGTCTGCAATGATTCCACTGATAGTCGTGGCAGGCGTATCACCAGGAATGGCAATCATGTCAAGACCAACAGAGCAGACACATGTCATTGCTTCCAGTTTCTCAAGGGTGAGGCATCCCTTTTCTACAGCATTGATCATACCCTGGTCCTCACTGACAGGAATGAAAGCACCACTCAAGCCACCCACATACGAAGATGCCATAACGCCACCCTTCTTGACTTGGTCGTTGAGCAACGCAAGAGCAGCTGTTGTACCGGGAGCACCAGCACACTCAAGACCGCATTCACAAAGAATATCGGCAACGCTATCGCCAACAGCAGGAGTCGGAGCCAAGGATAAGTCAATGATTCCGAATGGGATATTAAGACGCCTGCTGGCTTCCTGTGCCACCAACTGTCCCACACGAGTAATCTTGAAAGCAGTCTTCTTGATAGTTTCACACAGCACCTCAAAACTCTCACCACGAATGGTTTTCAATACGCTATTAACAACTCCAGGACCGCTAACACCCACATTGATAATGGCATCTGCCTCACTTACGCCATGGAAAGCGCCAGCCATAAAAGGATTATCATCGGGAGCGTTACAAAGAACAACCAGCTTGCCACAACCCAGCGAGTCATTCTCCTTCGTTGCTTCAGCCGTCTCTTTGATGATTTGTCCCATAAGACGTACTGCGTCCATGTTGATTCCCGTCTTGGTACTACCCACATTGACACTGGAACAGATAAACTGTGTACGCGCCATTGCCTGAGGAATGCTTCGGATGAGCAACTCGTCACTGGCAGTCATACCCTTGCTTACAATAGCAGAATAACCACCCAGGAAGTTAACACCCACCTCTTTGGCAGCACGGTCAAGCGTTTCTGCTATCTTCACATAGTCCTCTGGTGTCTTGCAACAAGCAGCACCAACAAGCGAGATAGGCGTGATGCTGACACGCTTATTGACAATGGGAATGCCATACTCACGAGAGATGTCCTCTCCCGTCTTTACCAAGTCTTTTGCAAGAGTGGTAATCTTGCTGTATATCTTCTGACAGCACATCACCAAGTCTTTGTCGGCACAACCCAAAAGATTGATACCCATAGTGATGGTGCGTACATCCAAGTTTTGCTGTTCGACCATCTTATTGGTCTCGAGCACTTCAGAAATGTTAATCACAATACAAAATGTGGAATTAAACTTTCACCTCATCAATCAGATTCGGTGCATTTTCTCAAAAATCTCTTCGCGCTGACATTTCACCTCAAGTCCCATAGCATGACCTAATTCTGCAAGGTCGCTCTGCACACGATCAAAAGTGCTGGGCGTATCAGCCAGGTCAACAATCATCATCATATTGAAATAACCGCTGACAATAGTCTGAGAAATATCAAGGATATTGGCATCATTATCAGCCAAATATGTACACACACGAGCAATAATGCCCTTGTTGTCTTTTCCGACTACGGTAATAATTACTTTGTTCATATGCGTGTTTATTAGAGTTTTATCTCACCAACATACCATTCCACACCTGCTTCCTCATGCTGAAGCGGATGATGTTCAACTACCCTACCTTCGTCATCAAGAGTAACAACCTCTTGAAATAGCACCTCGCCAGTAGGCAGAATGATGCGATGTGCAGCAATGCGTCTCATTACTTGCGTCGAACACTTCGGGTCACCTTTCGACGTGGAGCAAGAGGTTTCTCCTTGACAATATTTATCTCTCGGTCAACATGCTTGCTGTCGCGTAATTGTTCTGGCGACAGACGCTGCTGATGAGTAGTATCCAAATGATCATTGCCTAATTCCTGCAAAGTAGAATCAGCCTCGGCAATGCTGTCTGCAGGAACTTCTGCAACCGGCTCCACCTTCTTTTCGTGAATACGCAGCAAAGCAGGATTGGTAACATAAAAGAACTCCGGTTCTGAAGGTTTCTCTGCATAAGGCATAAAGAAAGTAACCGTAATACGTTCGGCACGTGCCTCTGCACCTTTTGCCTTTTCAGACAGATTCATCATCACGCTGTAGTTTGACGACAAACGCTGGGAAGTGGCAGCAATGCTTCCATCCGTAAACTGTATATTCAGGAAAGCATAAGCCTCGCGTGCATTACGTCCCATAAAGTTTGCGAAGAAACTCAACTTGTACGTATCGCCAGGAAGGAACGTTGAATCGGCAATCATATTCAAAGTAACGAAGTTATGCAAGCGATTGTTCTCGAGGATAAGAAAACGTGAACCAGCCCAGATATTAGCCGTATCACCCTCTTCCGTCATGTTGGCATACATTTCAGTATCACTTACACCAACACCCAACGACTTGGATTCGGCAGATAAACGTGCGTGAAGGTTTTCGTATATCTTCTCAAGAATCTGAGCATTGGCAGAATACCAGACCATGCTGGAGTCGAACTCAGCCTCTGTAATGCCGTGTTTCTGGAAGACGGACTGCACATAGAGATAACGGTTAACCATATTGGGCCCGTCAGCCTCGGCAGCACATTGTGCAAGATGATAGTCGTAGAGAACCTCTTCCATCTTGCTCTTTGACAATACCCCGTTAGGAATGCGAGGTTTACATGCCATCATAAAAGACAGAGCAAACAACACAAACAACCAACTAAGGTGCCCGAAAGCAAACACCTTGGTACTACGTTTCGTGTTACTCAACTGAGTTGACGAAAGCATCGGCATCAGTTTGTCAGTCTTGCTCATCAATCTTATTTTCGGGTACCTTTTCCTTCTCTTTCTTTATCAGTACATCACGATAGAAAATAAGGAAGGCAAAGACACCACAAGTAATACAAGAATCGGCAAAATTGAAGATGGCATTGAAGAAGATGAAATGATCACCTCCTACGAAAGGCATCCACGATGGCCAATTGAACTCAAACAGTGGGAAATAGAACATATCGACAACCTGACCTTCAAGGAAGGAACCATAGCCATCGCCGAAAGGAACAAATTGCGCACAAGCACCGACAGGACGGTCAAAGATGAGTCCGTAAAACATACAATCGATGATATTACCAATTGCACCGGCCAGGATAACAGATAGAATAATGACATAAGGAGTCTTTGCACCACGTTTAATGCATCGAACCAAATAATATATCAAGGCTCCACTGGCCACAATACGGAACAAGGTAAGGAAAAGTTTGGCACCAAACTCCATGCCAAAGGCCATACCATTGTTCTCTATAAAGACTAACTTAAACCAACTGGTCACGTCATAGCACTCATGCATTTCGAAATGAGTCTTGACGTAGATCTTCGACCATTGGTCTATAACGATGAGTAGTAGGACTATGCCTACTACCATCCATGCTTGTTTCTTTTTACTCATCCTTTCTTATTAGTGTAGAGTTGAGAGCAGAGCGCCTGAATGAATCATCGTCTGCTCTTTGCTCTAAACTCAATTAATGAATGCGGTTATTCTGCTTCACCTCAATGCAGAGAGTAGCATGAGGCACAGCACGCAGGCGCTCTTTTGGAATAAGCTTACCCGTTTCGCGGCAGATACCGTAAGTTTTCTTCTCAATACGAACAAGGGCTGCCTTCAAACCTTGAATGTACTTCTGGGTACGGTTTGCCAATGACACCAATTGTTCCTTTGATTGCACAGCACTACCCTCCTCCAAAGCGTGATAGGTAGGAGACGTATCATCTACGCCATTACTGTTGCGATTTGTCAGTTCATCCATGATTTTGTCATAATCGCGCTGTGCTAATCTCAACTTTTCCTCTATAAGGACGCGAAACTCTTCGAGCTCGTCGTCACTATAGCGTTTCTTTTCTTCCATAGTTTTAAAGATATTTGTTTATAGGTTAATTATATTATTCTGTTTAGGATTTACTATAAGCAATTACACGAATCCTGCTTTATAATGTGAATAATATCATCAAACGCAAAGTCGCAAAAAAGCCCTGAATGACGGAAAACCATCCTGCGCCTTTGCGCCTTTACGCTTATGATAACAATTATTGTATGTACATACTTACCATTTTACTTTACCTTTTCCACTGCCAAAGCCTCGCCCAACACAATCTCATCGGCCAATACCTGAGAAGCGATATAGGTTGAGAACGATTCAAGGACAGTCTTGTTCTCGTCAGTAGCAGGCAAGGTTACGATGATACGGTCGGTAATCTCAAAGCCACTCTCCTTGCGCAAACTCTGGATGCTGCGGATAATCTCGCGAGAGAGGCCTTCGATACGCAACTCTTCTGTGATGGTAAGGTCAAGAGCCACTGTCAGCGTACCGCTATTGGTAACACTCCATCCGGGAATGTCCTGACTGAAGATTTCAATATCCTCAAGATCAACGGTTACGGTATCACCGGTATCGATGGTAAGAGTCAGGTGCTCGTCAGCCTCCAACTGTGCAATCTGCTCCTGAGACATTGCCACAACAGCAGCATTGACACTCTTCATCAACTTGCCGAACTTCTTACCCATGGTACGGAAGTTACACTTAACCTGCTTGGTAAGCATACCATTACCCTCGATGAACTCGATGTCCTTAACATTAATCTCATTGAGAATCAATGAACGGACTGCCTCGATACGCTGCTGAATGAGCGCATCAATAGCAGGAATAGCAATACGTGCCAAAGGCTGCTTTACGGTAATCTTCTCCTTCTTACGCAATGAGTGAGCCATGGTACAGATCTGCTGTGCCAATGACATACGTGCCTCCAATTCTGCATCAATCATCGCTTCATCAGCAACGGGGAATGCTGCCAGATGAACGCTGTTGCTGTCACGACCGGTTGCCTCGGTGAGGTCACGGTACAGACGGTCAGCGTAATAGGGAGAGATGGGAGCCATAAGGCGAGCTACTGTCTCAAGACAGGTATAGAGAGTCTGGTAAGCGCTGAGCTTATCGGTGCTCATGCTACTGCCCCAGAAACGGTTCTTGCTCAGACGGACGAACCAGTTGCTGACACAGTCGGTAACAAAGTTCTGAATGAGACGGCCAGCCTTCTTGGGTTCGTATGCCTCGTACATAGCAGTTACGTCACGAACAAGAGTGTGCAGGCATGAGATAATCCAACGATCCATCTCACTTCGCTCAGACATAGGCACGTCAGCCTCGTCATAGCACCAACCATCCACATTAGCATACATGGTAAGGAATGAGTATGTCTGGAACAACTTACCGAAGAACGAACCGCTAACCTCCTTAACGCCATCGGGATCGAATGAGAGGTTATCCCAGGGATCGCTATTGGTAATCATGTACCAGCGCAAGGGATCAGAACCATACTGCTCGATAGCGCCAAAGGGATCGATGGCATTGCCCAGACGCTTTGACATCTTCTGACCATTCTTGTCAAGTACGAGACCATTAGAGATAACAGCCTTGTAAGCTACGCTGTCAAATACCATGGTAGCAATGGCATGCAAGGTAAAGAACCATCCGCGAGTCTGATCGACACCCTCAGCAATAAAGTCTGCAGGATAGCAAACACGGCTATCGAGCGCTTCCTTGTTCTCGAAGGGATAATGAATCTGAGCATAAGGCATAGCACCAGAATCGAACCAAACGTCAATAAGGTCGAGCTCACGCTTCAAGGCAGCACCACTCTCACCAACCAAAACAATCTGGTCAACGTAGGGACGATGCAAGTCTATCTTATCGTAATTCTCCTGACTCATGTCACCGGGCACAAAACCACGCTCTTGCAAAGGATTGTTTGCCATGACACCAGCCTTGACAGACTTCTCTATCTCATTGTAGAGTTCTTCAACGCTACCAATGCAAATCTCTTCACGAGTATCCTTATTACGCCAGATGGGCAGAGGAGTTCCCCAGTAGCGAGAACGTGAAAGGTTCCAGTCGTTGAGGTTCTCCAACCACTTACCGAAACGTCCGGTACCTGTTGACTCGGGCTTCCAGTTGATGGTCTTGTTGAGTTCTATCATGCGTTCACGAGCAGCGGTACTGCGGATGAACCAGCTATCAAGGGGATAATAGAGCACAGGCTTGTCTGTACGCCAGCAATGAGGATAGTTATGCACATGCTTCTCAATCTTGAAGGCTGTACCCTCCTCCTTCATCTCAATACAAAGGATAACGTTCAAATCCATCTCCTTGGCAGCAGCTTTCTCATCGAACTTGCCACCTTCGTTGAACTTGGGATCGTAAGCGTTCTTTACATAGTCACCACTATGCTTCCAGTATGCCTCGTTTACACATGTTGCAAAGAAATCTGCATCAATATCCTCCTTAACGAAATACTTACCTGTAAAGTCAACCATAGGACGGGTATCGCCTGCCTTGTCAATGATGAAAAGACTGGGGATGCCAGCATCCTTTGCCACCTTAGCATCATCAGCACCGAAAGTAGGAGCAATGTGTACAATACCTGTACCGTCCTCAGTAGTGACGTAGTCGCCAGGAATTACGCGGAAGGCATCTGCGCTCTTGTCAACAGCCTTGCCATCCTCAAGCGCACAGGGCTTTACCCAAGGCATAAGCTGCTGGTAGTGCAAGCCCACGAGGTCAGCACCCAAACCACGCCAGATAATCTGCAAAGGCTGTTCGTTGCCATCCTCGTCCTTTGTTGCCTGGAAGTAAGCAGACAAACGGCTTTCTGCCATAATGTAGACAGCCTTCTCGTCTGTATAAGGATTGTTGCCAACAACAGCGACGTAATCAATCTTAGGACCCACACAAAGTGCGGTATTACTGGGAAGAGTCCAAGGAGTGGTAGTCCACGCAAGAATGTAGGTGGGAAGGTTCTCTGCCTCAGCACAAGGAGTGTACTGTCCTTTACCCTTCAGACCCTCGCACACATCGAGAACCTTGAACTGTGCGGTAACGGTAGTATCCTTCACATCACGGTAGCAACCAGGCTGGTTCAACTCATGACTGGAAAGACCAGTACCTGCAGCAGGGCTATAAGGCTGAATCGTGTAACCCTTATAGAGCAGATCCTTGTTGTAGAGTTGCTTCAAGAGCCACCAGAGTGATTCGATATACTTATTGTCGTATGTGATGTAGGGATGCTCCATGTCAACCCAGTAACCCATCTTGCGGCTGAGGTCAGTCCACTCATTGGTATACATCATCACATTCTGACGGCACTTCAAGTTGTATTCCTCAATAGAGATGCTCTTGCCGATGTCCTCTTTGGTAATGCCGAGTTCCTTCTCGACACCCAGTTCAACGGGGAGTCCATGAGTATCCCAACCAGCTTTACGGTTAACCTTGAAGCCCTTCATAGTCTTAAAACGGCAGAAGGTATCCTTGATGCTACGTGCCAACACATGGTGAATACCAGGGTGACCGTTTGCAGATGGAGGACCTTCGAAGAAGATGAACGAAGGACAGCCCTCACGTTCACTAATACTACGGTGGAACAGGTCTTCGTCGTCCCACTGCTTCAGCACTTCCTTGTTTACCTCAGAGAGGTTAAGTGCGTTTCTTTCAGCAAATTTCTTAGCCATATTTTATGTGATTTGTTTTCTTCTACAATAATGGGTGCAAAATTACAAAAAAGTACGCAAATTAGCAAAAAAAAACCTTGCAAGGTGTTGCCCTCACAAGGTTTTTTTCAATGATTATTGTTTAGCAGTTATTGGATATAGTTATATAACGTATTAGTCGCTGATATTCGGAGAATACTTGGTATAAATTACCGTAGCAAACTGTACCGTAAACTCGATAATACTCTATAACCTATAGTCTATAACCCATAGTCTATAACCTATAACCCATAGTCTATAACCTATAACCTATAACCCATAACCCATAACCTATAACCCATAACCTAAAGTCGAGTCCTACAGAAATCAATAACCAATCTGTCCCTTCCACTTCAGATACCAGTTCTTGTAGTCCATCAACTTAGACTTCAAGCCAGAATCCTTACGAGCTTCTGAGATAGGAGTAGCCAAACGGCTGGGGTCATTGTACCAGAATGCACGACGCATAAGGTCGAAGAAGCGGTTACCCTCGAATACCAACTCAAGAGCCTGCTCGTCAAGCAACAACTTGTCAACCTGGTTCTGCTCTGCCTTGATAAGCTTGGGATCGCTGTAAGCAGCCTTATACCATTCGTTGTATGCAGTCATGAAAGTCTCACGACGAGCATCAAACGCCTCCAAGTCTGCATCGAAGATAGCCTGTACACGAGCAGTCTCTGCATCGTATTCAGCAAGTTCTGCCTCGTATGCGGGCATCTTAACGTTATAGTAATCTACGAACTTCGCAACAGAGTCTGCATATCTCTTGTAAACAGCAGATGTCTTTGCACCATACTCCTCCTCTGAGAGGGTTACACCAGGATACTTCTCCCAAGTAGAGGGAAGCTTGGTGTAGGGAGCCTTGGGAGCAGAGGGCTTTGTGGGGAACTCATAGTCGCTCTTAACAGGCCAGTGACCCACTTTCTGTGCCAATGCTCTGGGATAGTTGGTGCTATCGGGAGCAATAGCGGGAGCATAGTTCTTGTTCAAGAAGGTAAGACCAGAACCACGGCTATGAATACCAATCATAGTAACATCGTCGGTAGTAGAACGGTACATGGGATCGTAACCAATTACAGTACCCAAAGAATCGGTCAACTCGGTGTAGTTCTCTACCATGGTGATAAAGTTATTGTCTGCAAACTGGAAATAATTCAGGAATGCAGAATCAGCAGCAGATGTGTAGTAAGGATAAACCTCTGCCTTCATACCCTTGTCGCTGATACCCATCACCAAGAGCTGCTTTGCAAAACGGGGATAACCGGCATAGTTCAAAGCCTCTGCCAAGCGCAGATAGAGCTGAGTTGTACGATATACACCGATGTGCTGTCCCTGATGCTTATACACATACTGGTCGTTGTACTTAACTGAGTTGTGGGTAATCTTGCTCAAAGAGTAACCATCCCACAAACGCAAGTCACCATACATGTGATCCTCCAGTTCCTCGTCCTCAAACTTTGAACGATCAACCTTTACGATATCATTACGGGTAAGACCCCAACCATAGTAATCCTGAGACTCACTCAGGTTGAAGTAATAATCAGTGGGAGAAATGCATGCCTCCTTAACCTCTGTAACGTAGGTATAGTTGTAAAGGTTACGCAACTCGTTGTAGTTACCACTGGTTGAAGCAGAGTCCATGGGGATGCAAGTGATACCCTCAACACCTGCTCTACCCCAGTTTGTAGAATACGAAATCGTGAGACCACCATTGGGACTGAAGTATTTCTCCTCGTCAAGAGTTCTTTCGCTCCATGAAACAGCATTGGTGTTCATGGTAAGAACCTTCTTGCCGCTCAAATCCCACATGATGTAATCGTAGTAGCACTTGGCAGCCTGCTTTGCCATCTCGGGATCACGGTTGAGCACAGCCTTCCAGAGATACAAGTCACCGGTTACCACCTGAGTGGGGAAGAAACACATCTTGGGATCTGCATCACCACCAATGTCTCTTGGATCGGGATACTCATGAGCATAGTAAGGCTTGAGGTCATTGATGAAGTAATCACAGATGTCATTGAGCTCAACCATAGGATACTGAGCCTCCGACTGCAACTTGGTAACAACGGGTTCAGTCACCAAGGGGATGCGGCCATAAGCCAACACGGTCTGCAGATAAGTCCATGCACGGATGCTATGAACCTGAGCAATCTCGTTTACGAAGTACTTCTCGTTACGGTTGGTGTTACCTGCAGTACTGTCAGCATGAGCCAGATAGTAGTTACAGTTGTTAATTACACTATAATAGTCACGAGGAAGATTGTACTTGTTGCTCTCGTCATCATTAAGTACGTCAGCATTGAAGTTTGCCAAGTCCTTAAGTTCGATAGAGGCATTATCATTCACCTTTACCAAATCTGCACGAACCTCGCCATAGAGGTTGGTACGCACAGCAATAGCCTGCAACTGGTTGAGAATACCCAGCACACTGGTAACGGTATCAGCAGGAGTTGTCAGGGTATGATCTTCCGCATAGATAACGTACTCATTTCCGCGGTCGAGCATATCGCTACATGAAGTAGTAACTCCAGCCACAGAACCAGCCATTGCCAAAGATAAAAATATTTTATTAACTTTCATAATATTATTTCTTTTTCCAATTAACAATTAATCATTAACAATTTACAACAGCATTGCAGCCATCCTTAAACTATCATGCTTAATTCTTAATTAAGAGGTGTTCTATAAATTAGTTATTGAACGCTAAGATGCAAAGTCGCAAAGTTTTAAGTATTTAATATTCTGCAGGAAGCAAAAAATAAGCTTTGCGTCTCTGCATCTTTGCATTCAATCAATAGATAATACCTTAAATATTAGAGGTTGATTTTAACACCAATGTGGAAGCTGCGGCCACTTGAAAGCAAACCTGCATCTACACCCTGATAGAGAACTGAGTTGTTGTATGAGAACTCAGGATCAGTACCCAGATACTTGGTGATGGTGAACAGGTTGTTAGCCTGACCCCAGACGGTGATACCCTGGATGTAGGTATTATCGATGGGAAGCTTGTAGCTCAGTGTCAGAGTCTTGAGGCGCAAATAACTGCCATCCTCAATCCAACGATCGCTGAAACGAGCATTGCCCATGGGATCACCGTAGGTAGCCTTAGGCATATCGGTAATCTGACCCTCTGAAGTCCAACGGTTCAACATCGCGCTGGTCTGGTTCATGAAACGTGAACCGCTCTCCAACTGCTGACGGTAGTAGTTGTAAACATCGCCACCCAAGCTATAGTTGAAGTTCACATCCAAAGCCAAGTTCTTGTAGGTAAGCTTACCGAAGATGTTACCATAGATATCGGGAGTAGCATCGCCAATGACGGTACGGTCATTGTCATCGATACGATCGTCACCATTCTGGTCAATGAAACGCATGTCACCAGCCTCGAAGTAAGTCTTCTTACCGGTCTCATCCTGGATGTACTTGCCATCGTTCAAAGCATCGGCAGTAGTTGCGTAAACGCCATCGGTACGGAAACCGTAGAAGGTGTTGATGCTGCTGCCAATCTGGCTGCGTACGGTACCACCCAATACATTTGTCTCAAGATACTGCTTGTTGTCGGGCAGAGCGGTGAGTTTGTTTACATAGTGACCCATGCTTGCGCCCAGTGAGAAGTTCCAATCCTTGGTGCTGACGAGGTGTGTGTTGACAGTTACGTCAAAACCCTCGTTCTGCAATGAACCACCGTTGCTGTAGTTGTAATCCATACCGCTGACGAAACCTAACTCCTGCAAGGTGATAAGGTTGTCGGTCCATGACTTGAAGTAGTTGAACTTAACACCAACACGGTTGTTGAGCGCATTCATCTCAACACCTGCGTTGAAACGACGGGTGGTCTCCCACTGCAACTCGGTGTTACCGATGTTGCTGAGAACCAAACCAGACACCTTGTTCATGAAGAGCATACTCTTCAGGTAGGTACGAGAAGCGTCGTAGATCATATCATCGTTACCTGACACGCCATAACCAGCGGTCAACTTCAAGTAATCAATGCCGGGAGCATCGAAGAACTTCTCATTGGTAACAACCCAACCAGCCTGGATGCTGGGGAATACACCCCAAACTACACCAGCCATCTTGAGACCGCTCTTAGCGTCACGACCGAACTGTGAGTTGGTCTGAACTGCCAAGTCGCCCTGCAAGTAGTAGCGGTTCTGGTAGTTGTACTGAGCCTGTGCGTACCATGAGAGGTCCATCCACTTGGGACTGGTACCGACACTGGTCTTGTTAGAAGCGTTGTTGATGTAAGGAGTCTTATCGTTACCGGTATTGTAACCGTGCTGAGTATTGAGAGAATAAGTCTCGTTAATCAGACGGAAACCACCCAACACGTTGATGTTGTGACCACCGAAACTGTTGTTCCAGTTAATACGGGTATCACTGTTCAAAGTGTTCTGGGTAGAGAACATAGAGCCAACCTCGTTTTCCATGGTGCTCTGCAACTCCTTCACATAGTAGCTGGGCACACCATTGATGGGAACATAAGTCGTCTCATTGGTATTGATGGCAGTATAGGTGAACATAGAACTTGCCACCAAGTGACGATTGATCTGATACTTGGGAGTAACAGCAATGTTTACGTAACTGTTGTCGAAGTAGTTCTTGTTCTCTGCAGTACCATACTCAGAGATGGCGAGAGGGTTAGCCAAACGATAGTTGGCGTTACGCAAGGTAGAAACCTCATCCAAGTAGTCCTCGTCCACGATGTCCAAGTGGTTTTTCTGAATCTTGTTCAACGCGAATGAATAAGGACTCAGCATGGGGCTCTTTGCATCAGCCAAGAAGTTAATGCTGGTGATTGACTTCGCATCGTATGAAGTGGGAGCACCCAAGTCGAGCAACTTACGAGTCTGGTTGCTATAGGCAGCGTCGAAGCGTACATCCAACTTGCTGGTGATGGTAATATCAGTATTGAAACGGATATTCAAACGGTCCAAGTCAGATTCGGTGACTGTGCTGTTATCCTTGGTATAACCGACAGACAGCATATACTTAGCCACTTCACCACCACCTTGTACATTCAAAGCATAGTTTGAAACAAATGCCTCGTTGTAAACATGGTCTGCCCAATTCGTATTATTATTGTACTTGTTGTACCAATAGTAGCTGGGATCTGCCTTCAGGAAACGGAAGTTGTTAGCGGTAGTACCTGTTGACATCAACAAACCCGAAGCATAGGTCTTGTACTGAGGCCCATTCATCAATGACAAGGTCTTGGGAACCAGTTCAACACCCACATTGACACTTGCCTCGATACGTGTAGCCTCAGATGTACAACGCTTGGTAGTAATCATGATTACACCATTCGCACCCTTGCTACCGTAAAGAGCAGTACCATTGCTCAACACCTCAACCTTCTCGATATCGCTGGGATTGATGTTGGTCATAAGGTCGTTGTAGTAACCCGTGTGCAACATCTCGCGCGAGTACTGCTGATCCATGATCACACCATCGAGTACGATCAGGGGCTGTGAGTTACTCTGCAAAGAGTTGACACCACCGATGTTCATGTAACTACCCACTGCCAATGCGCCACTGCGCTGAATGGTGCGAACATTAGCACCCAACTGGTCACCTATCTCGCTCTTGATGTTGCGAGCAGAAGTATATTCGATGGAACCAGTTGAAACCATATTGGTGATATTGTCGGTTGCGCTGTACAAACCAGTCACAGCATCGCTCTGCAGAACGATGTCGCGCAACAGTCCAGACTTATTGAGACCGACACGCACGGTATTGTAACCAGGAATGGTAACAGATACAGCAGTGCTGTAGAGGGGCACCTCCATGCTGAAAGTACCATCCTCGTTGGTCAGTGTAGAATATCCCTCACCGGCGATAGACTGGATGAGCACACCGGCCAAGGGTTCATTGCCAGCCTGTGCCAGCACCTTACCGCTAATGGTACGGGTAGGTTCATCCTTCTTCACCTTCTTGTGGTAACGTACTACCACGTGCTCTTCCTCACCCTGCTCATCAGCTTCAGACTGAGCGTAGAGTGCATTCGCTGACATCATCAGGAGCGAAAGAGAAATTATATTAATCTTATTCATAACGTATTAGTTTTCCTTTAAACCTGCAAGTACTGCATTATTGAACGCGTTAAGGTCATCGGCAGCAGCCTCAGCCTCCTCCTTGGTCTCGAAGGGAACAAGGATAATCTCGTTCAGACGAAGTGTACGTGTGTAAATCTTCTCACGATAAGCGGGAGTGGAAGGACCGAAAGACTTAACAGTGAGTCTTAAAACACCACCATCAATGCTATAGCCAGTATAGTCAAGCTTGAAAGCAGAAGCTACCAAAATGGTATCGATGCTTTCACCACTTGCTACGTAGCAACGGTTGTTGTTTGACTGAGCCAGGATGACATCAGCATTCTCAACATCGCTGTCGGCAGTAATAGCGTGAGGGTTGACAAAGTTGGTCTTGGTTCCGAATACACCCTTGTCATTCTGCTCTCTGTGCTGAACCTCAAACCATGTAGGTCTGGTGTTCGTTCTGTCAGCAATAGCAGGCAAGGTTACCAAGTAAATGTTATAATATACGTTTGACAAAGTACTGGTAATCTTGTACTCAACCTCAGCCTGTGAAGAAGCGGTCTTGGCAGAGATCTCGACACCAGGATACTTCTTGATACCACCATCCGAAATCAGCTTCTCCTCGACAATGTTACCTTCCTCATCATAAACATACTCGTAACGGGGAGCATTCATCATCTCGTAAGTTACGCGCTGAGCATTCATGGTAGGATCGCTGTTCTTGTCTTTGGGGAGTTCGTAGTTGAGGTCACAATCAAACTCGTCGCGGGTAAAGAATGTGGTACGAGGATCGATTACACCCTTATTGTCAATGTAAACAACACCGTTTGAACAGGTAGACTTCTGCAAACCATTCAGGATACCCTCCTGAGGTTTGTAGTAAACACCAACACGGGGATTGTTTTTCTGATTCTCCCAATACCATGTGCTGCAGAGCGAGTCTTCGGGATGGAAGTTGTAACGCCAGTTCTTGCTGGTATTGAAGAAACGACCTTCGAGAATACACAAGGCTGTGTGGATATCGTGCAATGAGTCACGGATAGCTGCCAGAGAATTCTCATGAGTATAGTTGAAATACTGTGAATACTTCTCATACTCCTTGTTCCAGACCTCATCGGTAGGAGCCAGGAAGGTGTAAACACTATCCTCGCGATGGATGTATCCATAACTGTTGAGGAAGCGGTTGTACAATGTAGTTACAGAGTCAAGGTAAACAGTCTTACCGTCCTCAACACCACCGGGAGTAGAAGCCTCGAGGTCGAGTTCATACTCATCCCATGACTTGAAGAATTCTGTAAGCTTAGACATATTGGGATTAAGCTCGGTGTACTCGCGGACATTAGGGAAGAACTGCAGTACATCATCGGTCTTATACAAGATACCGTTGTTGCAGATCACCATGTCATTGAATGCATTGCCAGCCAAGGTACCGCTGGTATCGCTGTTACCCTCCATGAACATGTACTTCAAGTTACGCATCACTACCGTATCAGCGGTATAAGATGAAACGGGACGAGCATAAAGTGCCATGTGGTTCTGCAAGAACTGGGTAACAGCCTTGTTGTCCTCCCACTTCATGCCAGCCGCAGCATCCGACTTATACACTTCGATGATACTGTCAACCTGCGCATCGCTCAGGTTTCTTGGAGCCCAGATGGTAAACTGCTGAGGTGAGTTCAGCAACTCCGCACCGCCAATATTGTTAACCACCTTGTAGAAGTTGCTCAAGGCAGGATCGGCAGCAATATTCTCCAGCAGGCTGGCCTGATCGGCCATGCCACCGGGAACTACATTATAGTGCTCGTTCCAGGTGTCAGTACATGCTGACCAGAGCATGGGAGCTCCAGTCAGCAGCACTGCTGCCATAAATTTATTGATCTTATTTAATTTCATAATAATCTTGTATTATAATTCTGTATCAAAAAGTCAAGAATTCAAATGGATGAACGATGATTTATGAAATCCGAATTATGAATTATGAATGGTTATTTATGATATGTGAATTAGAAGTCGTCTTCGGCCTTTCCTTCGCCTTCAACACCGTAAACACTCTTGGGAACAATCTCGAAGTAGTCGAACATAGCCAATGCAGTACCTACAGCCCAAACGCTCTTGATACGGATGGTATGCTTAACGTTCTCGTCCAAAGTTGCGGTACAGAGCACATAGCGGCGAGTACCCGAACTATTACAGAAGAGGTCACCACGGTTGTTGGTTCCGTCCTTTACACCATACTGTGTATAGAAGACTGAACGGGGAGCATGGTACCAACCCAAGTTGTGCATCTCCTTCTTCTTGGCCTCGATCTCCTCCTTTGAAAGAGTTGAGCTGGTAGTCAAGGGGAACCAACCTGTACGGCTCTCGTAGTTACCGGTGCTACGCATATCGAAGGGAACACCTCTGGGCACACCATCCAAGTAGAACTGACAGATACCGCGTGAAGCCATAGCACAGAATCCTAAACGAATCTGATAGGTACCAGTGGGCACTGAAGGCAACTGGAAGGTACAGTCGTAAGTACCGTTATCAGAGCAGAGGTTGAACTCGTCACCCTGGTAGCAGGCGTACCAGCTGCGGGCACCCTGATACAAGAAGATACCGTCGCTGTTAACCTGAACATTGTCGAGGTAACCCTGGGGCAAGATGTAGTTACGAGCGGGAGCAGTAGCAGACTCTGAAGACTCAGTGTTCCAGGGAGTCTCGTTACGCAAGTTGTTTGACATGAACTCGGGGAACAAGTCAATCATGTCGAAACGGATACGGGTGTTGAACACCTGCTCCTTGACATGCTGGCTGTACTCCAACAATGCGTCAACAGTATAGTATGAACCATTCAAAGCATCCTGAATCATACTCTTGTCGCCCAAGGTTCTGTCTACGTGGATACCCTTGTCCATGCAACGAACCATGTCACCACGGTTGATGTAGAGGTCGTTACGCTTGTCATCGCCAGTAATGTAGCGAGAAACGGTCAGACGCTCCATCTTGATGGTTGCAAAAGGATCGAATGAAGAATACCACTCAGAGGGGTTAACCTGTGTTGTCTCGAGAGAGGTGATACGGGTAAACTTGTCGTATGTGGTAGAGAAAGGCAAGCACTGGTATGCCACCAAGCGATACAATGGATTATCCGTCTCCTTCAACATGTCAGGATTGCTGGGATCATAGTCAGGACCGCCATAGACAGTCTGTGCATACTTGTACAAGCCCTCCAAGTCGGTAATGCCATACTTCTCTTTCAAGATAGAGTCGGGACAAGCAAATACGGTGAACTTGTAGTTACGTGTATCAGGTACAGTACAGTAGTCCCACTGGGCACCAGAATAAATCTTCTTGCCGTTGTAGGGTTCCCACTTCTCGTCCTTGTTGTTCCAATTCTCATCCTTTACATGTGTTGACATGTAGTTGGCAATGCCGGTTCTCATCAATGCCTCGTTGATGATATTGATTTCAGGGTTCTCCTTCATCAAATCGGTCAATGTCTGGTTAGAAGAACTCAGCACCATGTTGACGGTATGAACGATACCATTCTCAACAGAGTCGTTAGAGAGTTTCATCACCACGTCACCACTACGGTTGATACGGTAAGAAGCATCAACAGTATCACCATTCTCAACAATGAAAAGCTCCTCGAGAGTGAGGTAACGCTCATTCATGTTGACGTTGGCAATGGCAGAAAGACCAACCAAGTCGGCAGTGTTGTACACTACGCCATTGATAAGGTGAGTACGAGCGATGGTATCACAAACGTCAGCAGGAATATCTGCAACGCTTGCATAACCATTCTCCTTCAGATAAGCATCAACGGCTTCGTTGGTAGGAGCAAAGCAAGTAAACTGACCATAGCAAGAGATGAGGTCCATGATGTTGATACCTCGCTTGCTTTCGCCTGCACGTGACACGATGTCGGCAAACTTAGTATAATCTTCATGATTGCGAAGATAATCACTCATCATCTCACCCGTGAACGTGTAGTAGTTCTCAGCGGTCATGGGATCGGAACAGCTCTGGGTTGACAGGCCTAAAAGACCCATCAAACCTACAGCCATCCAAGTATAGATATTTTTTACCAGTTTCATGATTCGTTATTTTTAGTTGTTGAGTTTGTAATTGTCCTCATCATCGTCATTACCATAGAAGGGCTTCTGACTAAGAGCGTTGTTGTTGCGCAACTCGTTCTTATAGTAGGGCCAGAACAATGACTCATAATTCAGGAACAGGGACTTGCTACTTTCAGATACCTTAGAGGTAACATACTGTCTAACGAAATTGGTGTTACCCTCGTGATGGCACTGACGAACCAGGTCAAACCAGCGCTTGCCCTCGAACATCAACTCACGACGACGCTCCTTCAGACAGATGGTAAGCATATCGGCCTTAGATGTACACATATCCATCTTCAACTCGTTACCATGAGTTGTAGTGAGATTGCTTGTCATGATGCTACGACGGTTAACCGCCCACATCAGGTAGAAGGCATGCTTCAGGTTGTCGTCAAGAGTTGTGCTGACAATTTCACCCTGATCATCCTTTTCAACATTAATGTTACCCAGCTGAATCAAAGCCTCAGCCTGCATAAGCATTACGTCGGTCAGACGGTAGAAGATCCAGTTACGGTTATCAGTACTTGTTGAACTGTACGAAGTTCTCCACTTACCATTAGACTGCTCTACAGAAGCATCATAGAAAACATACTTGCCTACATAACCAGCGGTGTATGTCTCATCGGTATTGACATTAACATACTGACGTACGTCTAACGCATGGTCAAAGCAAAGAGTGGTCTTGGCAACCTTGCTGGACATGGAACCAGTAGCAGGGGTTGAGAGGTTGTCAAGCAGCTTCTGAGGCAAACCAAGCAAACCCTTACCTTCGTTACTATTGCTCTTATAAGAACCATAATAACTACCACAAGCAGAGTTCTCATTGTAAGAACTGTTGGCACCATCAGCAGTGAATGCTAACTCAAAGATGCTCTCGAAACTGCTACCATAGGAGCCGAAGATCTCGCTGAAGTCATTACCGAACTCAGTTTCTCTGCTACCAAAGCAACGATACAAGGGGAATCCCTCGGTATAGTTATCATCGGTATGCTTGAAGAGTTCAATATAACCGTTACCGCTACCCTTCATCTTGCTGTATTCGTCGCGATACTCCTTCAACTTGAAGTCAATTACCTTCTGGCTGTAATCAACGCAACGTTGGTACTGACCATCCCACAAGCAGAGGTCTGCCAAGAGGGCATAGATACCAGCCTGGGTCATACGGTTACGAGTTGTGTTGTATCTCGTAGTATTGTCCTCGGGGAACACCTTCATGGCATGAGGTGCAACGGTATCCAGGTCGGCAATCAAGCAACGGATGATAGAGTCGCCATCAACTGCGGGCATAGGCTGGATATCAGCATCTGCCTGGATGGCATAAGTATAATAAGGAACATCCTTGAACGTACGAACGAGGTAGAAGTAGCAGAGGTCGCGGATAGCAGCCATTTCTGCACGGGTTGCCTTCACGTCGCTCTCGGTAAAGGTAGGATCCTTTTCAGCCACAACGCCACAACGGTCGATGATGATGTTACACTGACCGATAACTGCATACAAGGCTGTCCAGTCGGCAAACTTGTTGTTCGACTTGAGGTCCTCCTTCAGTACACGGTATACGTCGAGGTTACCTGTAGTGTTACGACCCTCGCCGATATTATCACTACGGGTTTCACCCCACATAATCAAGCGCTCGATGAACGCTGAAGACTGCATCTTGACGTAAACACCAGCAACCATCTGGTCAACGTCGGCTTTTTCATTCCAGAAGTTCTCTTCAGAAACGAAGGTCTTGGGCTCGATGTAAAGGAAATCGCCACAGCTAGAGAGTGCCATAGACGCAGCTCCAGCAAGCACCAAAGACTTTATCTTATTCATATAATTTTTCATCTTTTTAATCTCCTTTCGATTAGAAGTCAATATTCAAACTGAAGGTGTAAGACTTAGAACGAGGAGTCTTACTGCTATCAGTAGAAACACCATAGCCACCATAACCGATCTCAGGATCCACACCTGAGTACTTGGTGAGAACGAACAAGTTGTTAGCACTTGCATTCAGACGCAAACCATTGATATGAAGCTTCTTGAAGATCTCATACTTCTTGGTATCGAATGAATAGCTCAACTGCAGGTAGTTCAAACGGATGAATGAAGCATCCTCTACGAAGCGGTCGCTAACCAAAGTGTTGTAGTTGGTAACCAATGCACTGTTCAAAGCACGGGGGATAGTGGTAACATCACCCTCCTTACGCCAACGGTAGTTAACAGCCTGGCTCTGGTTGTTGTTACCGTTCATTGCCTCGTTGTTAAGACGACCCATGTTGAATACGTCGATGTCATAACGATAGTTGAACTGTGAGCTCAAGCGCCAGCGTCCATAGTTGAAGGTAAGACCGAAACCACCAGTCAACTTGGGAAGTGAGCTACCGAGGTAAACGATATCCAACTCGTTGATCTGACCATCATGGTTGATATCTTCGTAGATGGCATCACCACCGTTGAACTTGCTTACGCTTGTACCCTCTTCGTAGCAGAACATCATCTGAACGGGTACACCCTTCTCATCGTAGACAACCTGACCATCAGCGTTCAAGGCAACAGGATAGGTAATGCCGTTGTCGATGTTAGACTGCAACTTAGCCTTGCCCTCTGCGGTACGAGCCATACGCTCTGCGGTTGAGTAGTTGTACTGGTAAACGCCCTTACTGCGGAAACCGTAGATTGAACCGAAGGGGTTGTCAATCTGTACACGCTGCAACAAGTCACCGTTCTTGCGCTGGAACTCGGGGTTCAAGCTCTCCAACACGTTGGGATCCATTGACTTGATCAAGTTGTAGTTGTTTGCAAAGTTGATGTAGCAGTCCATAGAGAACTTGCCAGCCTTAACAAGGCGGTTACCGTTAACATTGAACTCCCAACCCTTGTTGACCATGCTACCTACGTTCTTGTAGGGAAGGCTTGACCAACCGGTAGCGGTACTGATACCTGCATTACCCATCAACATATCGGTAGTCTTACGCTCGTAGAGCTCGATAGCCATGGTGAACTTATCCTGCAAAATACCGATGTTGAAACCGAGGTTGAATGAATTAACCTTCTCAGCGGTGAAGTTAGTCATCTTCATGCTGCTGGCATTCATTGATACGGTACCCAGGTAAGAGTTGCCGGTAGAATACTTATTCATATAGAGGTAGTCACCACTGGGGAGGTTGTAAACAATACCCCAACCTGGACGAACTGCCAACATGCTGATCTTCAACTTCTCGCGTACCCAACGCATGAAGGGCTCATCGATGAGGTTCCAACGGGCAGAGATAGAGTATGCAGGATTCCAACGCTTGTCGGGACCGAGCTTGGTGGTACCGTCCATACGGATGGTTCCATCGATAGCGTACTTACTCTTGTAAGAATAGTGAGCGGTGAACAATGCAGCCAAACTCTTTGACTCGTTGAAGCCACTGCTCATGCCGCTGATAAGACCACCAGCAGAGGGAGAAGACACACCAGTAGGCAAACGCTTAGCATCAGTGCTCTGGCTGTTGCCGGTACTTGTTCTCAACTCACCGCGAGCCATCATGGTTACATAATGGTCAGCATTGTTGAAGTGAGGAGTAAAGGTCAAAGTGTGACGGGTTGTGAACGACAAATTCTTTGAACTTGAAGAAGAAGCAGTATGAGTATCAATATAGTTAGCTGTACTCAACGCACGGGGATAGTCCTTATCGTTATAGTCGTTATTGATATTCAGGTAAACGTTACCGTTGTATCGCAACTGATGATGCTCGGGATCCAAACCAAGCAACTTGTACTCCAACTCCAACTCAGGAGCCAAGGTGTAGTTGCGCTGGCTTGAAGTTGCCAGGTTAGCACTTGCCAAGATGTTGGGAATGTCGCGCTGGTTACCCTGGAAACGGTTGCCAGAACCACCGGCAGTCTGCAACATGTAGTAGTAGTCATTGCTGGGAACGCCATTCTCGTACTCATAGTAGGGAGAGAGGTTAGGCATCTTGTTGTAAGCATGACCCATCAAACCATCGTAGTTACGGTCGTTGTCAGTATAGGTCAATGAGAAGTTAGAGATAATCTTGATACGGTCGCTGACAATGTAGTCGAGGGCCATACGAGTACTCAAACGATTCAAAACCTGCTTGATAACGGTACCGGTCTCATGGTCGTAACCACCGCTGACACGGAACTGAGTCTTTTTGTCACCACCGACCAAACTGATGTAGTGGTTCTGACGCAAACCGTTCTGCTTAACGAGCTCAACCCAATCGGTATTGTTATCGTACATGTAAGCCTCAGAGAAGTTGTCGTAGTCGTAGTTCAACTCGGGGATATCACCATCGGTGTCGCTAAGACGGGGGTTGAAGTAAGCCTCCTTCAACATCATGGTGTACTGGTCACCAGTCAGCAACTTGATTGCCTCGGGCTGGTGAGTGAAGGTCAACTTACCACTATAGCTGATACGAGCGGGACCTACCTTACCACGCTTGGTGGTAATCTCGATAACACCGTTTGCACCACGGTTACCCCAGATAGCGGTAGCAGAAGCATCCTTCAGCACCTTGATATCAAGAATATCCTCGGTATTTACCTTCAACAACTCAGCGAAACGCTCCTCATTGGCGGTAGAGAGGTCGAAGTCTGACTGGTCGATGTCAGTAGCAATCTGGCCGTTGACAACGATCAAGGGTTCGTTACTGGTCAAAGTTGAAATTGATGAAGCACCACGCAGACGCATCTGGGTTCCGGCACCAAGGTCACCAGAGTTAGCAACGATATCCAAACCGGCGATACGACCCTGCAAAGCCTCGTCGACTGAGTTGATACCCAGACCTTCGAACTCCTTGGCATCCAAGCCCTGGGTTACGTAGCTGACCTCACGCTCGGGAATAGCCAAACCACTCGACTTCAGCATCTTCTTGGCAATAATGTCGACGGTCTTCATCTCGCGAGCCTGCTCAACCATCTTGATGTTTACTACTGCCTTGGAAATGGTTACCATCTGAGTAGCATATCCGATATAGCTGAACTTCAACTTATTCTTGGTACTCTTGATAGGCATGGCAAACTTACCATTCATATCGGTAACCGCAGCATTGATTACACGGTTTGTACCATCAATCTCCTGAATACTTACACCAGGCAGCACGTCAAAGTTGTCAGAGACGGTACCACTGATGCGAGTAATCTGTGCACTTGCCATCTGAGAGATGAACAAGATACATATTAATAAGGTATATTTAATTGTTTTCATCTCTAGTACTTTAATTTCTTAGTTCCTGCTCCACCTACACCAGCAGCTTTAATCTCTTCTACGAGTGCCATTACCTTATCGTAAACAGCGGGATCGTACAAGAAATTAGCATAGGGATAAAGAGGTGCATCAATCTGGTGAATAACAACATAAGAAGAATTGTAGATCTGAGAACAAGCATCACCGGTCAGGGTACTACCGTTGAAGAAGTACTGACGAGCAAGAACGTTGTTCAAATTATTATCTACGGTACGAACATTACCCAAAACATCGGTAACCTTCAACTGGTTGCCACGATCGTAGTTAACGTAAATCTTGGCGAATCGGTTAGTAGTGGTATCCAAGCACTGGCTCTCGTATACATCGTTGTTGTGGTTCTCACCGTCAATGTAAACTGCATTATCCTGGATGTGATAGGTTACGAAGTCATTGATAACAGCCTTCATGTGAGTCAACTCAGTTCTGAGGAATGCCTCATTCTCTTCGGTTGTCTCATAACCGTCGAGGCAGTTCTCAAGAGCGTCAACATCGTCCCATGTAGGCATCTTGTGCGACTCGATCAACTCGTCTATAGTCTCGTTCTTAGGAACATAGATTGAATAGCTCAACACGTTGAGGTTCTTCAATGCCATATCCATAGTAGCATGCTTGTTACCATCATCCTTGCTGACAATGTCCATACCTGCCAGCAATGAAGCGAATGAACTGAACTCGCTGGTCTCGGTCAAGGCACCGTAGGGACTGACGAAGGTACTCATCAAGGGCTCCTCGTCGATAACATAGCTACGGCCGTTACCTGACTCGCTCTTGTCGAAGATCTGATCCTCCTCAACATTTACATAGTAACCACGCTCATACTGGAACGAACCAGCCAAGCCAGTTACCTTGTCGCCTTCCCAACGAACAATGATGGGGCTACCATTCTTTGCAGAGTAGAAACGCTGTCCGGGCTCGAACAAACCTACGCACAAACCACTGTTAAGAATATCCTTGTAATGGTTGAAAGCGTCGCCTGAAGAAGCGTTGCCAGTACTGGTCTCATTGGTAACGGTTACACCATTGGCAACAGTCTCGGCAACCTTACCGCGACCGTACTCATCCAAGTCGGTCCAGTCTACCAAGTAAGGTCTAGCTGCAATCTTACCCTTGTCGTCAACATAGAACCTGTAAGCAACAGCAGTTGACTCACCCTTCTTGTCTACACGCTTGTAAGACACGGGATCGTAGTAGTTCTGCAAAGCGTTGTCGGTAGGAATGATGTAGCTGTACTTAGCACCCGTATTATTAAGGTACGCGTAGAAACCCTCACCACCACTGACTGACTTATCGTTGTTGACAACGGTATAAGCCATGCGGAGGTCTTCGTCTGCGCGGATAATACAAGGATAGTAAACGCTTACGTACTCGGGAGCAACATATACCTTGTTGGTCTGATAGATAACACCGTTAGAAGCCCAGTGTACGCGATCGATATCCTTCTCGCTTACGCCCATGGGATCAGAAGCGGTATTGTTGATGCTGCTGAACATGGAAGGAATAGCGGTCTTCAAGGTTGAGTTCTTCAACATGGTGTTGGTCAGCAAGGGAAGAACCACCTCATCGGGAGCATTATCCCATGCAGTCTCACCGGGACCAGCGTTAGCATACTTGGCATTGAGGTCGGCACCATCAGTCTTCAAATATGTACGCAAAGCGTCGTCGGTAGGAACAACCATCACAGCTGCATCAGTCTGGAAGGTAATGTCTGAGTTAGATGACTGGTAAACGTAACGGTTCCATCCTGGATCGTAGGGAAGCAGGTTGGTAATGGTGGTACCACCATCGATGGCAGCAAGCTGGCTGAATGTACGCTCGTTGAGGTAACGCTTAACGAACACACTGTCCTTCTTGCCATACAAACGCTCGTACTCATCGCTCAAAGCCCTGCTGTACTCAGGATAGCTGAAACGGTCGAGCAAACGCTTGTAGATGCTGAAATTGGGATTTGCTGCAATTACGTTGGCCATATTGTCAAGGGGAACGGGCACACCGTCAACAACGTGGATGTAACCATTCTGACAGGTAACGTCCTTCTCCTTGATAACCTTACCGTTGATGAAGGCACCCTCGTTTGAGGTAATCTCACCATTGGTAAGGAACTCTACATCCTGTGAGGTGATACGGTTGTAGAGCATGAACTTGGGCATGAAGTGAATCATGGTAGCCACATCGTCGTCACAGAAAACCACGGTGGTGTCGCGTTCACGAACACGCTTCCAGAAGTCAATCTGCTCACCTGTATCGGCATTCTTGCGAACAGGATTAACTACGGGATAGTCCTTCTTCAAAATCACGGGCACTGAGTCCATCAGGTCGACAGAACTTGCGCGACGCATACAAGCACCCTCCTCGGGTTCCGAACCAGAACTTGTTGCGGGCAGGTTACCCAGCAACTCAACCAAGTAGGCACTCTTGATCATGTTACCCTTGAAGAGCAAACGCTTTTGTGCCTCTGTCATTTCTTCGATGCTCTTGACGCCCCATGGATTGTTCTTGTAGAACTCTGCCCATGCTTCGTCATCAGCAGCAAATAATGTCCTACTACCCGTCTTCTTAAGAACGGAAGCGTAGTCTTCACTCTGAGCGTTGATAAGCTTCAACGTCTCTGTGAAGTTACCGCGTTGTTCAAGTTCTGCATAGATGCTCTCTCCCAACCAAGAAGGCATTCCAGTCAACAAGTCGTCCTGACAACTTGACATGGATGCGCTCAGCAAGAAAACAGCGCCAACAGAACCTGCCAATCGTGTAAACTTCAGCTTCAGATTACTGTGTTTCATGTTAGTTAATTAGTTTTATTGATTTTAGTTTTTATTTGTTTCTCGATTGTTTTTCAATTCCCGATTTTGCTTAGTATTTGGTTAATCATCGCACGCATGTGCGTGTAACGTGACTAAAAAGCGTACAAAGATAGTAATTTTTTAAGGAATCACATCACTTTTTAACACTTTTTTTTTCATTCGTGCTAAAAAATATAAAAAAAAACTAAAAGTATGAAGAATTAGTGATAACAAGCGTATGGCAAAAAACGAAAGAGTAAACGTGACTGTTCCGGACAGAATAGCATCAACCCAAAACGGTCAAAACGGTCAAAACGGCCAAAAACAACATTACAAAATGTTTCTAAAACACAACTGGCTTCTATAATTCAAAAATCAAACGAAAAAACGCACACAAAAAAAAGCAGTCTGTCAACTTTTTTACACGTAACCAGCGAGGCGTCTATGCTCTGCCACCAATCAAAAGCAGATTAAAATCCAATGAAAATACAAGAAAGATAAAGAAACATTGGACTTTCATTGGAGTTTGGTTGGACTTTCATTGGACTTTGAGTAGAAGAAAGTAAGAGAAACAACTAAGGAAAACTATGGAAAAAAGTCACTAATTTATGCCAAAGAAGGGACTTTACACAGCATTTCCAGGAACAATTTACAGAGAAAACGATGAATGGAAAAGCACAAGAAGAGGAATATCAGGCAATATCAGCCTAATACAACGTAAAGGATTTTAGCATGAAAAACAAACTACGATTGAGTTTACGAAACCTAAAAAGAGTTATCTTCTAATATGATTTTTGAACCATCCATTCACATACAACAGGTAGAATGGAAGGCATAGGCAAATCATGATAAGCGACACGAGGTAGCATCCAAACGTGTCGGTGATGCCCAGTACGCAAGGCAGGAAGAAACCAATGCATAACGCACTCTCCATGGTGAGTTTATAGGTGCCTTGCGCACTACCTCTATCAGTATGCTTGGAAACTGCCGTGAAGAAGCCCTGCAACCTACCCGACACATTGCCCAGGCCATAGCCACTCAAGCCTGCCGCAACGGGCGTAGTATCCACATCACCACGCGTCAAAAGCAACAGGAAAGCCGCAATGAGAGCAGCCAATCCCGTAACTACTTCCGCTCGCAAATCAGCCCTATAGAACACCATGAAATGGAAGAGCAGAGACACCACCAAACCGACCAGCAAATAGACGTAGAAAAGGGGATTCATATTCAATGCCATCTCTATGCCCACGCTCATGGCGACAGGCAACAAAAGCAACACCAAAGGAGTGCAATGAGGCAACCAGAACCTATCCATCGAGAACACCTTGTTGCGTATGGGAGCGCGGAAAGGTACGCGTAGACGAATAATCAGATAGACCGAAAGAACGGCACAAACCACAGGCAGATATTTCAGGTATTGCCAGTAGACAGGATGCAAGGCAATGATACCCAGCGCCGGTCCTATACCCAGGGCCAAACGACTGACCCAAAAGTAGATATAAGCCGCATAGTCGCGCCTCTCGCTGACCGTAATATCAATCAAGATGGTACTGCCAAGGGCAATATGGAAAAGTGCAAAAGCCGAGCCTTGCAAAAGACGGCACAAACCCACCAACCAAATGGGGATGTTCAGGGTAGCCACCAAACTGACGCCCAACAAGAAAAGAACGGACCACCGACAGACACTCTTTCGCCTATAGCGGTCCAGAAGAAAACTGCTGATACTTCCGGGGAGGAAAAGTCCCACACAGTAAAGCATCATCGTCCTGCCACTCTGTTGCAAGGATGCATCACTCCCACCCCCAATCAGCGAAGGCCAAAGGGGCATGAGCATGTAAACCAAGGTACTTACCAAAAGATTGATAAGTATGACATACCAGAAGTTGCGTGAACGAAGGGAACTATGCATGATCAATAGCACTCGTTTTCATTGGGGAAGTCACCACTCTTCACATCACTAACATACTGACCAACAGCATCAGTAATGGTTTCTGCGAGATTTGCATAGTGACGGAGGAACTTGGGCTTGAATCCATCGTTAAGTCCCAGCATATCCTGACCAACGAGAACCTGTCCGTCGGTAGCGCCAGCGCCAATGCCAATAATGGGTATGCTCAGTTCCTTGGTGACACGTTCGGTAAGTTTAGCGGGAATCTTCTCGAGCACAATGGCGAAGCATCCTGCCTCCTGAAGAAGATGAGCATCACGAATCAGCTTTTCTGCCTCGGCATCCTCCTTGGCACGAACGGCATAAGTGCCGAACTTGTTGATGCTTTGTGGAGTCAGACCCAGATGACCACATACGGGGATGCCTGCGGCAAGAATGGTCTTGACCGTTTCGATAATCTCTTCGCCACCCTCCAGTTTCAAGGCATCGCAATGCGACTCCTTCATGATACGGATAGCATTGGTAACACCCTCGGCAGCACTAACCTGATAGCTTCCGAAAGGCATGTCGCACACCACCAAGGCACGTTTCACAGCACGTACCACACTCTTGGCATGGTAGATCATCTGGTCAACGGTAATGGGAAGTGTAGTGAAATTACCTGCCATAACATTGCTGGCAGAGTCGCCCACCAAGATGATGTCAACACCTGCCCCATCAATGATACGGGCCATTGTATAATCGTATGCAGTAAGCATGGCAATCTTCTTGCCTTGCTGTTTCATTTCAATAAGTCGATGCGTCGTCACTTTGCGAGCATCCTCAACCAAATATCCTGCCATTGCTTTATATTTAATTTAAGAAAAACGCCGGCAAAGGTAGCACATTTTTACAATTAAACGAAAATTTTATTTGCATAAATGAAAAAAGTGAGGTATATTTGCATAAAACCAAGTAATTCTTTGCACATGGGAGCAATAAAAGTTTATAAAGCATCTGCGGGAAGCGGAAAGACGTTCACACTGGCAGTACAGTACATCAAACTGCTCATCACGAACAATCCACTGGAGTACCGCCACACACTTGCCGTAACATTCACCAACAAAGCTACGGCAGAGATGAAAGACCGTATCCTGGAGCAACTCTACGGCATCAGCCACGGACTGAAGTCGAGTGACGACTATGTCGAGGCGCTCCAGAAAGACCTGAAGGAGAATAAGATTGAAATGAGTGATGAGGACATCAGAAAGAAATGCAAAGATGCCTTGCACTACATCCTGCACGACTATTCACGCTTTCGCATCGAGACCATCGACAGTTTCTTCCAGTCCGTCCTGCGCAACCTGGCACACGAGCTGGGACTGAATGCACGTCTGCAGGTCGACCTCAACGACAAGCAGATACTCTCGCAAGCCGTCGACAACATGATTGACGGCATCCACATGCCTACAATGGCGGACAGCGAAGAGAAGAAAGAAGAAGTGGGCGAATGGATTGACTCGTATGTGACAGACGAGATCGAGAATGCCGAGAACTGGGATGTACGCAAGAAAATCAAGGAGTTCTCCAAGATTATCTTCAAGGAAGAATACCTCAGACGCGATGACAAATTCCGCAAGCAGATTGACGACGAGCAGAAACTGAAGGATTTCCGTAGCCAACTCTTCGCATTGAGAAACGCCGTCAACCGTACCATGAAGGAGGAGACAGAAATCTTGTGCAATGCCATCGACAGTTTTAATCACGACATCACGGACGTCATCTCAAGAGGTTCATGGGTCATTAAATACCGCGACAACATGCGCGACGGAAAATACAGCGATGCCAAGCTGACAGATGCCCAGTCCGCATCACTCGAATCGGCCGAAAGCATGGTAAAGGTTGCTTACAAAAACGATGACAATATACTGGCAGAAGTAGCGGTAATTGCAAAAGCATTGAAGAAGGCAGAAGCGGAACGTAATACGTACATAACGATATGCAACTCTATCGACCTCTCGCTGAAGAACATCAATCCCTTGCGCCTGCTCAACAAGATAGAGCAAGAGGTGACATACATCACCAATGACAACAACCGCTTCATCCTGGCAAAGACCCCTATCCTACTCTACAACCTCATCAAAGGAAGCGACGCACCATTCGTCTTCGAGAAGATGGGAACCATATTCCACCACGTGATGATCGACGAGTTTCAGGACACCAGCAGACTGCAATGGGAGAACTTCAAGGTACTGCTTCTTGAGAACCAGGCATCGGGTGGTTCCGACCTCATTGTGGGCGACATCAAGCAAAGCATCTACCGCTTCAGAAACGGTGACTGGAGCATCCTGAAGAACATCAAGGAAGACTTGAAGGGACTTGACGTAAAGACAAAGGATCTTGACACAAACTACCGTTCAGACGTCAACATCATAGCATTCAACAACGCCTTCTTCACCAAAGCCTCAAAAATGCTGGATCCCGAGGGAGAAGGAAAGAAAGGCACCGTGGAGGAGATCTACACGGACGTGAACCAGGAACACCCCAAAGACAAAGCCGTAGAGGGTTATGTCCGCGTCATGCTCAGAACCGAGGATGCCCAGAAAAAGGAGAAAGGTGAGAAGAGTGAGAAGGGCGAGAAGAAAAACAAGAAAGCAGACTGGGACATTGCCATGCTCGACGACATGTGCGAACAAATCAAAACGCTTCACGATGCCGGTCTGGAATACAAGAAAATGGCGATTCTTCTACGTTCACGCACACACGTCAAGGAACTCATCGACCATGTCACCAGCAAGCTGGAAGGTGTCAAGATGATAACCGACGAAGGATTCGCCTTGCAAAGCAGTAAGGCAGTCAACACCATCATTGCAGGCTTGCGCGTGCTGTGCTTCGGAAAGCAGGACCAGGTGGCAGAGCGCTACCTCATTAAGCAATATCTTACCGCACAAAACGGCAAGGTTCCGAGCATCGAGGATTACAGCACGGCAAAAGCCGAGGAGATTCTGCCAAAAGAGTTCACATCTCGCATCTACGAACTACGCGAATACCCGCTAAACGAACTCTGCGAGGAGTTGTATCGCATTCTGAACATTCACAACATCAAGGGTGAGGATGCCTATACACTTTATTTCTTCGACGAACTGGCCAACTACCTCAAGAACGGAGCCTGCGACATCCAGTCGTTCCTGGAGTATTGGGAAAGTGATATGTGTACCAAGAGCATCCCTGCTTGTCAGATTGACGGCATCAACATCGTAACCATTCATAAGTCGAAGGGATTGCAATACCATACCGTATTCATGCCCTACTGCAACCAGAAAATGGAAGAGGTCAAGGACGGCGAGATGCTGTGGTGCGAGACAGACAAAGACCCATTCTGCATCTTGGGAGCAATGCCCATCAATGGTAGCAAGAAGAAGTTTGAGCAGTCTGCGTATACCGAGTCGTATGGAGCTGAACAGTTGCAGAGAAAAATCGAGGAGTTCAACGCCTTGTACGTTGCCTTTACGCGTGCCGAGCACAACCTGTACGTATGGGGTGACGGAACCGGAAATACCCTTACATACGGAAAACTGCTCAAGGACGCTCTGAGCAAAGGCATGCTGCCAGACTTGCAATCTACGACGGAACCCAACAGAACAACATGGGAGTACGGCAACGTGACCATCATTCCCACCAAGAAGGACAACGGAAAGAAAGACAAGGACGACAAGAAGGAGAACCGCCTCAGTCCCACTTTCAAGGAGAGAGACATCCAATTCCAGTCCTTCAATCGCAAGATGGATTACCGACAAAGCAACGAGGCAAGCAAGTATATCCGTGAACAGCAAGAAGCCAGCCTTGCAGAAAGCCAGGGAAAGGAAGTATCCAAATCATCGGGTATCGACTATATCGAACAAGGCAAGCTCTTGCATGAGATATTCAGTCATCTCAAGGTACGCGAAGACTTGAACAAGGTGCTGAAAGAGTATCAGGACCGCGGTATCATCAAGGACGACACGCAACTGCAAAGCATTCAAAGCCTGTTGGAGAATGCATTGGAGAACCCCGACGTGCAGGCATGGTTTAGCGGTAAGTATACCGTCATCAACGAATGCGAGATAGTACACATTGACAAAGAGACTGGCATGCAAGTCACACATCGTCCCGACCGTGTAATGAAGACCGACAACGAGGTGTGCATTGTAGATTTCAAGTTCGGCAAACCCAGACCGGAGGAATATGCCGAGCAAGTGCGAGGTTATATGAATCTTCTTAACACCATGTACCAAGGCAAGAAGATTACAGGTTATATCTGGTATGTATATCAAAACAAAGTAGAGGAGGTTGCAGTATGTTTTTAAAAGAAGTATCAAAAGAATTACTCAGACGTTTTGGAAATGACATGTCGAACGTTACCGTGGTGTTCCCCGGCAAGCGTGCCCGACTGTTCATGAACCAGTACCTGGCAGAATTCAGCGACAGTCCCGTATGGGCACCACAATACAAAACCATCGACGAGCTGTACGCTGAACTGTCGCCTTACCGCAAGGCCGACACCATTGCCACGATTTGCGAACTGCACCGCATCTACGCAAGCATCGTGCCCGACGCAGAACCGCTTGACGAGTTCTACGGTTGGGGAGAAATCATCCTCTCCGACTTCGACGACATCGACAAGCACATGGCACCCGCTGATAAGATATTTCACAATGTCCATGACCTGCAATCCATCTCGACCGACTTCCTGACCGAAGAGCAGGAGGAAGCATTACGCAACTTCTTCAAGAACTTCAGCAAGGAGGGCAACACGATCATCAAAGAGAGATTCCTCAGGCTTTGGGA
Source organism: Bacteroidaceae bacterium (assembly GCA_045643405.1). GTDB lineage: Bacteria > Bacteroidota > Bacteroidia > Bacteroidales > Bacteroidaceae > Physcousia. Next base: position 44,080 of record JAZUKS010000054.1, read on the forward strand.
CATTATGCCAGACCTTTACGCCCAACTCAAGCAGTCGCTCATGGAGCAGGGACAGTTATATAGTGGCGCACTCTATCGTGAGGTCACCGAGCGCATAAAGGCAGACGAGGAGATTGATACAAATGACAATATTTTTGTATTTGTAGGATTCAACATCCTGGATGACTGCGAAGAGGCACTCTTCCGCTATTACCACAACCGTCGCCGTGCACTCTTCTTCTGGGATTACGACAAGATGTACACATCCGACCAGCAATGGGAGGCAGGTCACTTCATCAACCAAAGTCGTCAGTTGTTCCCCAACGCACTCCCCGAGGAGCACTTCGACAACCTGCGCCACCTCAAGGACATCACCTTCGTTGCCACCAGCACCGACAATGCCCAATGCCGTTACATCCCCGACTGGTTGAACAGCACCAGCAACAACGACAGCAAGAAGTCTGGATCCGGCCGACGCAAGGAGAACGAGACTGCCATCGTCCTTGCCGACGAGCACATGCTGGGTGGTGTGTTGCACAGCATCCCACAAAAGGAAAATATCACAACATCTGACGAGCAGAAAAAGGATACCTACATCCCCGACACCATCAACGTCACGATGGGATTCCCCTTGGCCGAGACACCGGTGTACAGTTTCATCAACGTATTGATGTCCATGTTCATCGATGGTTACGACAAAGCGTCGAAGACTTACCGCTACACCTTTATGGAGAGGGTCAGACGCCACCCCTTCTACAACTACATCAAGGAGAAGGTTGAACTCACCGCCAAGGAACCAACCTGCGAAGGCATCCTTGCCGACCTCATCCAGATTCTCGACACGGTAAGCCTGCACTACGCTTCCAAGCAGAAGCCCGACATCTACGACCAATTATACACGGAGGCACTCTTCCAGAGTCACCTCACGCTATGCAAGTTCCAGCAGATGATGGCAACGCAGGAGAACCTGCCCGTAGGCATGCTCGACATCAACCCCTCTACGCTTCGCAGACTCCTCAAGCAGGTATTCACCAGTACCAGCATACCTTTCCATGGCGAACCTGCCATCGGCTTGCAGATCATGGGTTTGCTCGAAACGCGCAACATCGACTTCAAGAATCTGCTCATGCTTAGCGTCGGCGAAGGCATCCTGCCCAAGAAGAACGACGACAACTCGCTCATCCCCTACGCTTTGCGCGAATCGTTCGGACTGACCACTATCCGTCACAAGATCAGCGTCTTTGCATATTACTTCTATCGCTTGATCAGTCATGCAGAGCACGTTACGTTGGTATACAACGAGAACAGTTCGGGAGCCACAAGCAACGAGATGAGTCGCTTCATGCGCCAGTTGATGGCAGAGACCGACCTTCCCATCAAGCACATCAAACTGATGCCTTCCAACCAAAAAACCGACGAGATGGAAAGCAACTGTGTGGCAAAAACCGACGAGATAATAAAGAACCTTCGCGAGAGGTTCATCAACAATCCCGACCACAAACTCTCACCTACAGCCATCAATACGTACCTGTCTTGCAAACTGCAGTTCTACTATAAATACGTAGCGAACATCAGCACGAAGACAGACATCGAAGACGGCATCACAGCAGCCCTTTTCGGCACCATCTTCCACGATGCAGCCAACCTGTTCTACATGCATCTCATCCAGCAATACGGGACAAACGTCATCAATGCCGACATGCTCGGCCAGAGGTTGCAGGACAAGCAACTCAAAATCGATCCGTTCATCGACGCATCGCTCATCATCAACTATTTCAAGCCCATAGAAGATGACAAGCAGAAAGAAGAAGAAATGACGCGATTGTCAAAGCTCAAGGTTGAAGACCTACGCCATTATGTGGCCAGCTTCTACAAGAAAGAGAAGAACAAGTCGTTGCTGACGGGAATCAACCACATCATTCACAAGGTGCTGTTGCAATACCTGTACCAGTTGATTCAGTACGACCGCATTCACGCCCCATTCACCCTCGAGGCAATGGAGGAGGACGCATTCTTCACACTGCGTCTGAACGATGACGAGGAGGTATATACCGGAGGTAGAATTGACCGTCTGGAGCGAAACAGCGATGGCGTGATGACCGTAGTCGACTACAAGACAGGCGGAAAACCCGACATCATGAAGGACATCGATGCCATTTTCGAACACGCAAGCAAGAATGCCGGATATTATCTGCAGACATTCATCTATGCCTTGGCCGTGCAGAGCACTCACAACGAAGCCGTACAACCTACCCTATTCTATATAAATAAAGTAGGCAAACCCGATCAATATGACCGCACGTTGCAGATGGGCACGGCATCGAACAATACAACCGTCAAGGATATTGCCACATATCGTGAGGAGTTTGTAAGCAAGTTAAGGGAAAGCGTAGAGAGCATCTTCGCCAAGGACACGCCCTTTGAGCAGACAAACAATGCCAATGCCTGCAAATATTGCCCCTACAAGCAACTCTGCGGAAAATAGACGCAAAAACACACAAATTAACCTGAAAAGCACCCCAGAAGTCATGTGTTTTGGGGTACTTTAGGTTAATTAAAAAGATTTTTTGCATTTTTTTCTCCAATATATTTGCAGATTTAAAAAAAAGACGTACCTTTGCAACCGCATTTAGGAAATGCAACAAGGTCTTTGATTTTTTGGAACTGAAGAGAATACAAAATCAATGCGGAAATAGCTCAGTTGGTAGAGCATAACCTTGCCAAGGTTAGGGTCGCGAGTTCGAGTCTCGTTTTCCGCTCAAGAACAAATGTTCTCATGAATGCCCAGGTGGCGGAATTGGTAGACGCGCACGTTTCAGGTGCGTGTGTCGCGAGGCGTGCAGGTTCGAGTCCTGTTCTGGGCACACATTCTTCAGAGATTTAGAGTTGGCGAGGTGGCGGAATTGGTAGACGCGCTACTTTGAGGTGGTAGTGTCAATTGCGACGTGTGGGTTCGAGTCCCATCCTCGTCACTCAAAATCGATGAAATGCGGAAATAGCTCAGTTGGTAGAGCATAACCTTGCCAAGGTTAGGGTCGCGAGTTCGAGTCTCGTTTTCCGCTCCATTCAGTTCCAATCAAAGGAAAGAAGGAAATGTTAGCAATAACATTTCCTTTTTTTGTTGATGGAGGGTTCACGTTTCGCAAGTCCTGCGAAACGAGGAGCGAAGAACGATGCAGACGGGTCGAAGACCATTTTCTATCTTTGCGAGAAATCAAGAGAATTATATCTAAAAACACGTTGCGGGGCAAATCGCATATCGACTCCTAAGTTTTTCAGCCATATCGCTCAATAATATGACCACCTATTTGGCGGTTTCGATATTTTGCACTATCTTAGTGCCCGAATTAGTTAGGATTCAAGAAAACGGGCAAGTATCGCCTTGCCTATCTTCATGAATTTGTGCAAAAAAAAAATCTAATTATATGAAAAAACATCTTTTACCAATGGCATTGCTTGCCATGGCAATGGCCTCTTGCAGTACCAAGAATCAGAACCAGGTAGAACCTGCCATCCCTCGTGATGCAGAGATTGAGAAGAATGTGGCAGAATGGATCAACAAGATGACACTTGATGAGAAAATCGGTCAGATGCTTGAACTGAATCTCGACCTGATGGGGTCAACACAAGTGCAGGGAGAAGTGAAGATTGACCGTCAGAAACTGCACGATGTGCTTTCACAATTCGGCAACAGCACAGAAGAGCAGATTGCCGAGATGATGGCACTGAGCGACGAGGAGGTGCACAAACGCCTGGGAGGCTATGGACTTGACATCTACGACAGTAGCGTAACACGTGAATGGATGCTCAACGAGGAAGCACTCGACTCCATGATCGGCAAGTGGAAGGTGGGTTCCATCCTCAACGCACCCGGCCATGCCCTCACCGTAGAGCAATGGCAACGCATCATACCCAAGATACAGGAACTCTCCATGAAGTACATTGGCATCCCCTGCATCTATGGTCTCGACAACAACCATGGCGTGACATACGTAGCCGGCGGAACCATCTTCCCCCAGAGCATCAATGTGGCTGCGTCGTTCAATACCGACCTCGCATATACTGCATCCGAAATCTGCGCATACGAGAGTCGTGCCGCCGATTGTCCATGGGTGTACAACCCCACCATCGACCTCGGTCGCGATCCCCGCTGGTCGCGCATCTGGGAGAGTTACGGCGAGGATGCCGTTGTCACATCACGCATGGTTGAGGCTGCCGTACGTGGCTACCAGGGTGAGGACAACAACCACATCGACGGCAAGCATGTGGCAACTTCCGTAAAGCATTACTTCTGCTATGGCGCTCCCTGGTCGGGCAAGGACCGTACTCCCGCCTATGTATCACCCCAGGTGCTGAGGGAGAAGTATTTCGAACCCTTCAAGAACGCCATCCGTGCAGGCGCCATGACCATCATGGTCAACTCAGCATCCATCAACGGCGTGCCCGTGCATGCCAGTGCTGAATACCTCACCAAGTGGCTCAAGGAAGACCTCAACTGGGACGGTATGATTGTGACCGACTGGGCCGACATCAACAACCTCTTCTCGCGTGAGCATGTTGCAAAGGACAAGAAAGATGCCATCCGTATTGCCATCAATGCAGGTATCGATATGAGTATGGACCCCTATAGCGTGGACTTCTGCGTTCTGTTGAAGGAACTCGTAGAGGAGGGTCAGGTACCCATGTCGCGCATCGACGATGCCGTGAGTCGCATCCTCAGACTGAAGTACCGTCTGGGACTCTTCGACACTCCCGACACCAAGGCAAAGGACTATCCCAAGTTTGCCTGTGCCGAGTATGCAGAGAAGTCGCTGCATGCTGCCGAGGAGACCGAGGTATTGCTCAAGAACGAAGGCATCCTGCCTATTGCACAGGGCAAGCGCCTGCTCGTAACCGGTCCCAATGCCAACCAGATTCGCTGTCTCAATGGCGGTTGGACCTACACTTGGCAGGGCACTAACGATCCTCAGTTCGTCGAGCCATACAACACCATCTACGAGGCTCTTGCCAACAAGTTCGGACAGGACAATGTCATCCTTGAGCAAGGTGTGACCTATAACGAGCAGGGTGCTTACTGGGAAGAAAACGAACCACAGATTGCCAAGGCAGTAGCGGCTGCCAGTCGTGCCGACATCATCGTGGCATGTATCGGCGAGAACACCTATTGCGAGACGCCTGGCAACCTTACCGACCTCAACCTGAGCCAGAACCAGCGCGACCTCGTCAAGGCACTTGCCAAGACCAACAAGCCTATCGTGCTCATCATCAATGGCGGTCGTCCCCGTTTGCTTTCCGACATCGAACCATTGGCAAAGGCAGTAGTCGACATCTTCCTCCCCGGAAACTATGGTGGCGATGCTTTGGCAAACCTGTTGGCAGGCGATGTCAACTTCAGCGCAAAGATGCCTTACACGTATCCCAAGGAGATCAACTCGCTCATCAACTATGACTATAAGGTCAGCGAGCAGGTCAGCACAATGGCAGGTGCTTACGACTACGATGCCAAGGTTACCCAGCAATGGCCTTTCGGTTTCGGTTTGAGTTACACCACTTATAAATACAGCAACCTGAAGGCATCGGCAACAGACTTTAAGGCTGGCGACACGCTGACCTTCACCGTAGACGTTACCAACACCGGTGCCATGGCGGGCAAAGAGGCAGTACTGCTTTACAGTAGCGACCTCGTAGCCTCTATCGTTCCCGACAGTCGTCGTCTGCGTGCCTTCCAGAAGATAGACCTTAAGCCAGGCGAAACCAAGACGGTAACACTCTCCATTCCAGCCAGCGACCTTGCCTTCGTAGGTGCCGATGGCAAGTGGATTCTTGAGGCCGGAGAGTTTGCCATCACCGTAGGTGGACAGGTTGTCAACATCAACGCCACCGAAACAAAGAAGTGGGAAACACCCAATATTCTTTGAAGAAAAAAGACCCTCTCCGTCACTCCGTGACACCTCCCCCATAATGGGGAGGGGGGCTGGCGCGATGGGGATTGAAGGGTGAGGATTGAGGATGAGGATTGAAGATGAGGATTGAGGATTGAGGATTGAAGGTTGAAGATTGAAGGTTGAGGATTGAAGGTTGAAGATTGAGGATTTCCTGTCCTTCAACCAACAAGACAATAAAACAAAATAAACGAGAAAGAGCGAAATGTTCTTTCTCGTTTATATTTTAGTATTGAAATACAATCGCTACGCGAAGTGAAGAGTGAAAAGTGAAAAGTGAAGAGTACATAGTTCAAAACCCTTTGTTTTTGAGTTTCAATAAGATAAAACTAACGTCCGTTAACTCCTGCTAACTCCCGTTAACTCCTGTTTACTACCGTTAGTCCTTCGTGTGACGTGTGACAAGTGTGACAAGTGTGACAAATGCTCAAATTGTTTTTGACCGTTTTTGACCGTTTTTGGTTGATTTAACCATCCACCTTCCGCTCAGCGGGCTTGCCCGATGCTTCGCTCGTAGGGCAGAAGAATCATCAATCATCAACCATCAATCATCAACCATCAATCATCAACCATCAATCATCAACCATCAACCATCAATCATCAACCATCAACCATCAACCATCAATCATCAATCATCAACCATCAATCATCAATCGTCAACCCTCAATCATCAACCCTCAACCATCAATCATCAACCTTCAATCATCAACCATCAATCGTCAATCATCAACCATCAACCCTCAATCATCAATCATCAACCCCTCACCGCGCCACCCCCCTCCCCATTATGGGGGAGGTGGCCCAGAGGGCCGGAGAGGGTCTTCTTCTTTTTCACACTCACACTACTCCGTAATACTTGGCATACCACTCTGCAAAGGCACGAAGACCATTGCGCAAGGGAGTACTGGGACGGAAACCGAAGTCCTGCTCAAGGGGAGTGGTGTCGGCAAAAGTAACGGGAACGTCGCCCGGTTGCATGGGAACCAACTCCTTGTGCGCCTCAAAGTCATAGTCCTCGGGCAGTACCTTGGCACGGATCAGTTCCTCCTGAAGGATGGTAACGAAGTCGAGAAGATTCTCGGGCGAGTTGTTGCCGATGTTGTAAACCATATAGGGAGGAATGGGAAGACCGTCTTCACCATTCTGCTTCTCGGGAGCATGCTGCATGATGCGGACAACACCCTCTACAATATCATCAACATAGGTGAAGTCACGCTTGCAGTTGCCGTAGTTGAAGATCTGAATGGTCTTGCCCTCACGCAACTTGTTGGTAAAACCGAAATAAGCCATGTCGGGACGACCCGCGGGACCGTACACGGTGAAGAATCGCAAGCCCGTAGAAGGGATGTTATACAATTTGGAATAAGCATGCGCCATGAGTTCGTTGCTCTTCTTGGTGGCAGCGTACAACGACACGGGATTATCCACCTTGTCGTCAGTACTGTAGGGAACCTTCTTGTTTGAACCATAAACCGACGAAGAAGAAGCGTACACCAAATGCTCCACCTCGTGATGACGGCATGCCTCGAGAATGTTATAGAAACCAATAAGATTAGACTCCACATACGCGTCGGGATTGGTGATACTATAGCGCACACCTGCCTGAGCAGCGAGATTGACAACCACAGCCACCTTGTTCTGCTCGAAGATGGCTTCCAGGGCAGCCTTGTCGGCAATGCTGGCGTGTACGAACTCCCACACACGACCGTCGCATCCTGCCACCATAGCCTCAATCTCCTTCAGACGCTCATACTTGATGTTCACATCGTAATAGTCGGTAACAGAATCGATACCGATGACCTTTACGTTCTTCACATCCTGGAACAAACGCTTGACAAGATTGCTTCCGATGAAACCGGCCGCACCAGTGACAAGGATTGTCTTGCCCTCTAAATCTACATTAAAATTGACCATTATCTTATATATTTCTTTCCATTACTGATATATACGCCACGCTGCATCTTGCCTGTGACCTTACGGCCGAAGATATCGAAGGCAACACCCTTCGCTCCGTTAAGCGTTACGGCATCGACGGCATCCACGTATTCCTTGACCGACTTGACCGACTTGAAGCCAAGCGAATTCAGCACGGCGTCATTTACCAACGACTCGTTTACATAGAGCGTTGCCTCGGCAATATCATCGGTGGCAAAGGCCTTGGCGCTGATTTCGGGCACGCTCTTGCTATAGAGCACCACGCTGCTGAAGGGGCAGTACGCACTCTTGGCCTTCGAAGCCTTGCTCGCACAACCCTCTTCTGCCCAGTTTGAGAAGGCAAAGTCGCCAATCGACTTAATGTCACCGTAGAGCAACACCTCCTTAAGCGATGCGCAACCGGCAAACGCACCCTCGGGAATCACCGTGATCAGGTCGTTCACCTCAACGCGCATCATCGCAGCATCCTGCAAAGCCCATGCATTGATGGCGTCGACGGTAACCTCCTCGTCATCATCGCCCACGCTTATGATATCACCTATTTCAAGGTTGGCAGGCATATCGCCGGTATAGCCTAACACGGTGGCGTGCGACGTCTCCTCACCCTCGTCCGAAGCGAGCCAGTAAGCATATCTCAATCCGTTCAAGGTAATCTTCTTGGAAGAATCGGGCGTAACCGAGTCAAGCGCCTTCACACCGCCAAAACCCACAACGGTATAGGCCTCTTCTGCTTCAAGACCGGGGTAGACATAAAGCGTTGCCTCGGCAATATCATCAGGATGGAAGGCATTGGCATCGATGGCGGGAACCGTTGCGGAATAGATGTGGAAACCCTCTTCGAAGGTGCTCCAACTACGCTCGCATCCCTCTTCTGCCCATGTCGAGAAGGCAAACTTGCCGATGCTCTTCAGTTCCTCAGCCTTCAGCACAACCTTCTTCAACGCCCAGCATTTGGCAAAGCACCCCTCGGGGATGGCTGTCACGCCGGCGGGAACGGTGATGCTGTCGAGTGCCGTATTGTGAAACGCCCACGAGGCTATGCTCGACAGGTTCGAGTCATCGGCAAAGGTAACGCTCCTCAGATTGTAGCAACCCGAGAAGGCAGAACCCAGAATCTCGTACATGCTCTTGCCGATGACAATATCGGTCAGTTTGATGTTGTCGGCAAAGGCATTGGCCTCGATATAGGTTACATAATAGTCCTTCTCGTCAACGGTGATGACATCGGGAATGCTGATCATGCCATCCACCTCAACGCCCTGCGCTTTCTGTCCGCTCAGCACGCCGGCAGTACCGCTCTCTGGCCACAGGGCGTATTCCAATCCCTGTGCATCGGCATAGTTGTTGTTCTCATCACCCTCGATGACATCCTCCTCGCTATCGCCGATTGCCTCGCCCACATAAGTCACGGTAAAGTCATCGGCATACAGGTACCGCTCGGTACTGCAGTTCACAATGCCGATGCCAAACTCCAGCATCTTGTCGGCAGCATCGGTCGTTACGCTCCACACCCCATTCTCGTTGGCGGGGATGAGCGTCTTCTTCTTGTTGGCCCACAGATAGAAACCGTCCTGGTTGGCATGCGCCTTGCAACTGATGGTATAGCGTCCCTTGGGCACGGTAGCACCGGTTGAGATGACCGAACCCTCGGTAGCCGAAGCATTCCAGAGTTCCAGCGTATAGGTTCCCTGCACCACGTCGGCACTTGCCCACGAAGCAATGTTGTTGGGCCACATGGTAGTCCACGACTGGTCTTTTGTCCAGCCCGTCAGATCGCCTGCCTCGAAGTCGAGGTTCTGGAAGTAGTCGGAGGTCTTGAAAGCACCCTCCTCTGCCCCATCCGTCAGGAAGGTCTTCAGCACGTTGATGGGAGCCGCGCCCGTGCTGGTGGTCATCAGCGAATGGGTGGCCGAACTGCTGCACTTCCAGAAGCCACGGTTAAAGGTATAGTCCCACACCTTCTTGTCGTGTCCGTTGCCGCATTCCTCGGGCATCCAGTAATACAGACCGTTGACGTTGTCATGTTGCTTGAGTCGTGCCACAAGGTCGCTGAGGAAAGTGTACTGTCCCACGGCCGTGTAAGGCCACTTGGCGGTATAGTCGTACTTGGTGCTGTGCTTCCCCTCGTTATAGTATCCGGTCTCCACTATCTGCACCTCCTTGCCGGGAAAGTCGCTCTTGAGCGTTGTCAGCATCTGTCCCATCGTGGCAAGGTCGCCATGTTCGGTGGGATAGTACGACAGACCAATCACGTCGTAGTTGTCGAAACCAGCGGTCTTGATATGCTTGTAGAAGTTATCGCCATTGCTTGAGCCAGACAACTCCGTGTGTACGACAATCTTGACGCTGGTGCTGTCCAGTCCCGAAGCATGAAAAGCCTCGTGCACGCCATGCGCGGCATTACCGAGCAGGGCAGCCGTCCTGGGCCAAGCGCTATTGGCCGAATAGGCACTCTCCCAAGTGGTGCAATAGCCAACCGATGCATAGGTATTCTTGTCCGAAGGATATTTCCCGTCGGCGGTGTCCCACAGCAAGCCATAGGTTATCTCATTGCCGATCTGCACATAGTCGGGCTTGGCACCGGCATTGATGAGCGTCTGGATGCTCTGGTAGGTATAGTCGTACACGCTCTTGCAGAGTCCCTGCTGGCTATGGTCGGTCCACGATGCAGGTATCTGCTGTGAACCCGGATCTGCCCACGTATCGCTGTAATGGAAGTCGAGGAGGAAACTCATCCCGGCATCCTTGATGCGCTTGCCCAGCGCCTTGACATAGTCAATGTCCTGGCAGGTGCTTTGGTAGGCATCCTTCGAGGGGTCAACAAACAACCTGACGCGCACGGCATTCCATCCGCACTCATCCTTGACGTACTTCAGCAAGTCAGTCACGGCATTGCCCTTGGCATCGAGCCACTGGTCGCCCGAAGCCTCGTAGGCAGGCACAAGCGAAAGGTCACCGCCCACCAGTCGGTCAGCGTCGATATGGTTTACTCCAAGCGTAAGGAGCAGAGTTGCAAGGCAGAGTTTTTTCATGTCTTTATGTCGGTTAAAAATTGATGCATACAAAAGTACATAATATTTATATATAAGCAAAACGCTGCCGTGCAAAAAAACACTTTTGAACGAAAAAAAACACAATACATTTGCAAAAATGGCGCAAAATGCTTACATTTGCAGAAACAAAAAACTTTCTATCATGAAAAAACTGATTTCATTGGCATTAACCTTGTGCAGCGTAACGTTCAGTTTTGCACAAAGCCTGTCACCCAGCACCAAGTGGCACTGGAACGAAGGAACCATCGTAGTTGATACCCCCAAGCGCCCTGCGGGACAACAGAGTGCATTGGGACTGACAGCCCCCAAGATGAAAACCGTACGCGTAGGATTCGTGGGACTGGGCATGCGCGGTCCCTGGGCCGTGATGCGCTTCTGCCATATCCCCGGCGTACAGGTTGTGGCACTCTGCGACTATGAGGAGCAACGTGCCGAAGACTGCCAGAAGTATATGCGCGATGCCGGACTGCCTCCCGCTGCCGTGTACAGCGGTGCCACAGGCTACGAAGCGCTCTGCCAGCGCAACGACATCGACCTGGTATACATCGCTACCGACTGGGACCACCACTTCCCCATTGCCAAGTGCGCACTCGAGAACGGAAAGCATACTGCCATCGAGGTGCCTTCGGCCATGAACCTGGAACAATGCTGGGCGCTCATCGACCTCTCCGAGCGTACACGCAAGCATTGCTTCATCCTCGAGAACTGTTGCTACGACTACTATGAGATGAATGCCCTCAACATGGCACAGGCTGGCGTGTTTGGCGAGATTGTCAGTGCCGAGGGTGCCTACATCCACAACCTCGACCCCTACTGGGACCAGTACTGGAAAAATCCTGACGGCAGCGACAACAAGAACCTGCATTGGCGCATGAAGTACAACATGGAGAATCGTGGTGATGTGTACGCCACCCACGGACTGGGTCCCGTTGCACAATGCCTCGACATTCATCGCGGCGACCGCTTCACCGTGCTCGTAGCCATGGACACCAAGAGCGTGCACGGCAAGGAGTGGGTCGAGAAGAAGACAGGACAACCCTGCAAGGAGTATCGCAACGGAGACCAGACCACCACGCTGATGCGCACCGCACAGGGCAAGATGGTGCAGATACAGCACAACACCATGACCCCACAACCCTATAACCGCCTGTTCAAGTTGATCGGCGAAAAGGGCTATGCCACCAAATATCCCGTAGAGCACTTCTCGCTGACCGGAGATGCCGTGAAGGGAAGCGGACTCGCCACGCGCATGGACGACCTCAGCGGTCACAGTTTCATTCCCAAGGAGGCTCAGGACGAACTGGTAAAGAAGTACTACCACCCTATCCTCACCAAGTATGGCGAGTTGGGACGTCAGATGGGTCACGGCGGCATGGACTTCATCATGGACAGCCGTTTGGTGTACTGTCTGCAGAACGGTTTGCGTCTCGACATGGACGTTTACGACTTGGCAGAGTGGTGCTGTCTGGCAGAGTTAGGTACGCTGTCCATGGATCACAACTGTGCTTCGGTAGAGTTCCCCGACTTCACCCGTGGCGAGTGGGATAAGGTGAAGGGTTATCGTCACGCCTATGCCACCCCAGAGGAGGAGGCCGCTCAGGAAGCCGCTGCTGCCAAGAGCACCCAGGCACAGAAAGATGCCACAAAGGCATGCAACCTCTGGACGCTTTACGATGCCCAGAAGAGTGGTAATGCCAAAGCCGTGAAGGCATACCAGAAGGCCGTAGCAAAGGCGAAGAAAATGATGGAGGCAAAATAGCTCAGAGACTTGTTTTCTTTGGATTTGCCTTCTGATTTGCCCTCTGATTTGCCCTCTGATTTGCCCTCTGATTTGCCCTCTGATTTGCCTTCTGATTTTCAACAGGGATTTCCTCTCGTGGGGATGTTTAGACGCGAATTGACGCGAATTTCATGAATTTTTCTTTGAATGGGGAGACGTGGAGACTCGGAGGGTAAATCGAACCAAAAACGGTCAAAAACGGTCAAAAACGCTGGGCCGTTGTTTTCTCGCAAAGAGATGATGTTCTTCGAACTTGTTGGCATCCGGGCATACAACATAGCACCATGCCTTTCACTCCTGAAATGAGAGGCATGGTGTTCTCATTCCTGAACAAATAACCAAATGTACCATGCCCCTCACTCCAGGACAAATAACCAAAATGTACCATGCCCCTCACTCTTGAAATGAGAGACATGGTGTTCTCACTCCTGAACAAATAGCCAAAATGTACCATGTCCTTCACTCCTGAACAAATAGCCAAGATACGCAAGAAGGCAGAACAGATGCCTGATGCCTTGAAGCGTGATGCCAACGTAAACTACTACGAGGGTTGGTTTTTTGTAACGCTCAACACAAGGGATGGAGTGCCTGTGCTGTGCACTTGTGAGGGCGATGTGCATATTGCAGACGGCGTACCGGGCGCCCCTCATTGCGCATACACCGAGGTGGGTAAAGGCGTTATTGAGGCATGGCATAAAATGCAAGTGGTATGCAAGACGGTAAAGATAGATTTATGCGAAGCGATGCCTGAGCATTTCCACGGCTTGGTACACTTGTTGCCAGGCAACAAACGGCATTTAGGCAGTCTGATAAGCGGTTTCATGAGCGGTAGCACCCATGCCTACTGGGACACACTGGGCATTGATTGGCACGCTGACAGATACGACAAGGGAGCGTACGCTCTCAAGAATGACCGTGACCGTGACCACACGCACTCTCTTCGTGGCCCTGCTCTCTTTGTGCATGGTTATAATGATATGGAGCCCATCACAGAAGAAGAGGCTGAAATAAAAAGGGAGTATATCCGCCAGCAGGCCCGAAAGCGTCTGATACAAGGCGATAGGCATGAGTGCTTCCGTAAATACCGCCACCAACATTCCGTCAACTGGACGGAGGAAAGGGCAATGGCGGCAGTTTGCAATGACATGACCTTGCGCAACAATGATGCCCGGCACCCCGATGCCTTGTCGTATGCCGAAGCACATCAGGCTGTGACCTTGCAGAATGTCAAGGCAAGACTGAACATGGATGAGAAAGGCGTATGCCTGGACTATATAGGCAATCGTGCATTGCTTGGAGCAGAGCGGAAACTGCCGCTCATCTGCCATCGTGCCGATTCACATCTTTTCTTGACGCAGAAGGCGGCGGTGCTGCAGGCGGCACGCGAGGGCGCCGTGGTGGTGAGTGCCTTCATCTCGCCCAAGGAGCGCGACATCATGAAGCAACTGATGCAAGAGCAACTTCCCTTTATCGAGGTTCTTGATAATGGGATTGCGGAAAAGTACAAGGGTGTGGGCAAGGCGTTCTATGCATTTGCAGAAAAACGGCTTTGCCAGATAACGCCCTGGAACTACCAGTACCAGAAAGAGGTGAAGGTGAGCCGCGAGATGTGCATGGTGATGAACGAACTTGTACGCGTCATTAGCGGAGCACAGGACGACTGGTGGAAGGATTCGCTACGCGAAATGTGATGCGTGTGACAGAATCGCTAAGCGAAGTGAAAAACTAAAACCTAAATTGTCACACTTGTCACATGTCACGCAAACAAACTTGAAAGTCGAAAATGGGGCCAAGGCGCGTGCGTGGCCGAGCGCGCGTGGCCGAGCGCATGACGGGGGCGCGTGGCCGGGTGTGTGCGCGCATCTACTATAAAGTACTAGATGCTCTATAATTAATATATATATATAGGCGCATTTTTTTTTGCGCTTTTTTTTCGTGTGACGTGTGACAAGTGTGACAAAAGGGCGGAAATCAAAAAAAATAGCGCCCACATCGCATTTTTTTTGCAATAATCTACCATTTATAAAAAATCTTTTATAACTTTGCACCGGCAACTCACTCAGTGTAGGGAGCAACAGCCAAGTAACAGTAAAAAATAAATCAAAATTACTAAATAACCTATAAATCAAAATGGAAACAGTTTACAAATACTCAAGAAGACTATTTCGTTGCACAATACCTGGTCTTGCCCTTGCTATAGCAGTTTCATCATGCCAGCATGAGGCAAATGAAATCAGTAAACCAACTGATACTTTGGTTCCTGTCACCTTCTCCATCAGCAATTATCGTCAGACCAGCCTTGATGACATTACCACTGAAGGCGGTATAACCCGTGCAACCGGCAATGTAAACGTGCTTGCCCATTTGGCTGTAGGTGTTTACGATAGCAATGGCAAACTATATACCTCAATTGAGCAGAACAAGGGCGATGAGAACTACGGTTCGTTCTCGCTCAATATTCCTACCGGCAAATACAATTTTGTATTCCTTGGTTATGACGGTTCGCATGCCGTTCAATTAGCAAATAGTACTAATATCACTTTTGCAGATGATTATGTTCCCAACTGCTTTTACTCTACCCTTTCCATCACAGTGGATGATGCAGCAACAATTGACAAACAGATTGAACTTTCACGTTGTGTAGGATGCTATACCTTGCGTTGCAGCAATGGTATCACAGATGATGCCACAGCCATGAACTATACCGTTACAGGCGGTGGTATAGGTTTCAATGCAATGACCGGTTACGCTTCTACTACCATTACACGCAAGGGCTCGATTGATTTCAGCAGCGTTACCAACCGTCAGAGTCCTATCACACTGAACATTTACTCGTTCCTCCCTTCCGAGGAGTGTGACATGACGTTCGTAATGGATGCAGAAAAGCAAGATGGTTCAATCATTCGCAGTCGTACTTTCAAGGACGTCCCGATGAAGATAAACCAGCGTGTTTACTATACCGGTGATTTCTTTGCCGATAACACGAAATTCTCTCTCACACTTGCCAACGCGGATTGGGATATAGTAGAGAAGACATTCTGAAAAAGACAGAGTACTAAATGGCAACAAGGCTACAAGGCAACAAACAAAGAAAGGACTGGCAAACGCCAGTCCTTT
>JAZUKS010000055.1:0-2311 GCA_045643405.1 Bacteroidaceae bacterium
ATGGCATTGATGACAGAAATCTTTCTGCCATCGAGCGACTGAGCATCGTGGGCAATAATGGAATGGGAGCCTTGACCTATGAGCCAGAGACTATCATTAGCCAGGAAGTGGGAATCATGGATTTTGACTTGCTTCAAGAGAAAGCCTTGGAGGTACTCAAAGAGCAGCAGGACACAGACGCAGGACTTCTTCTTTATAATAGTGGCAATAGCGGCGGATGCCGTCCGAAAGCTATCTTTTCTGACGAGGAAGGTCATTGGCTGGTCAAGTTCCGTCATACCTACGACCCCAAGGACATGGGCTTGCAAGAATATCACTATAATGAAGTTGCAAGGAAATGTGGCATTGACGTGCCAGACTTCAAGCTAGTAAACGAAAAGTACTTTGCCACCCGCCGCTTTGATTTGACCGCCGAAGGTGAACGTATTCACACAGCCACAGCAGGAGGATTGTTGTGTCTTTCCCTCTCCGAACCCGTACTCGACTATAGCAACTTGTTGGCATTGACCGGATATCTCACACAGAATCCTAAGTACGTGGAGGAGATGTATCGCCGCATGGTATTCAACTACCTCACCGACAACAAGGACGACCATTGCAAGAATTTCAGTTTCCTTGTTCGCAAAGACAACAGCGGCAAATACCTCTGGCACCTTGCCCCAGCTTACGATCTGACCCTATGCACCGAAGGCTACAACGGCCAGCACGCTACTTCCGTCAATCTAACTGGCTACCCCACCCTGCAAGACTTCATCGCAGTAGGAACAAAGATCAAGATGAGCGAGAAACGATGCCGCGAAATCTTTGACGAAGTATATCAGAATTGCGGTGATCTGCGGAGGAATGCAGGTCCATGTTGAGATTTTTGGGACCACACTTTCAACCTTCAGCTTACGCATCTCTAAAATACTGAAAGTATGGGAATTATGCAAAGATTCAGTTGTCAAGTAATATTTGACAACTGAATCTTATAGCAAACAATAAACGTAAAACTAACAGAATTGATGGCAGAGGTTTCTCCCCCTCTGCCATCAATTTATCTCTGCTTTCGCAGCATTCAATAGTCGCAACTCTATTTTACCCTCCCTCGAATTCGAGGGGGGGGTAGAACCTGCTACAGTTTAATTACTTCCCCATCAGTAGCCTACATTTTAGTGAAGATACAAAGTGTATACCCCACCTTAAGATAATTGGCATCACCGCATCTGTCATTCGCATCTTCTCGTCAGCCGTCTGCATTTTCAAACCGTGACAATTTGTAACGGTTTCATTTCCCTGTTTCTTAATTATCGATTTAATAGTACAAACGTAACTCTGAGTCATTTTTATTATGTCGAATTCGACATAATTAGAATTTTTACAACGAATGCGAAAATATACTTCTCTCCTTCACTCGACCTCTATCTCACTGATTCTTAAGAAGAAATAGCAGTGAAGGATGGTGAAGGATCTGTAAAGGGCTATTTATCTTTCTTTTTTTCTATCTCTTGTACCTGCTGCCCCTCAAAAAATCGCTTTGCACTAAGTGGAGACACGACAGAACGACCCGTTTTTGCTTCAAGTTCCTCTCGTGCCACTTTTGCGACGTTGCCACCATCGGTGGCACATTGCATATTTTCAGCGAGGGTCTGAGGATCCTTTGCCTTGGTGATACTTGTTGTAGAAAGCTCGGCAAGCATGTTAAGTACCAGTTCCTCATTCGTCATATTATCGCGCAGGTTTTCCTTCTTCAAGCCTTTTAGCTGCTTGTATTCTTTGGCTGTACGTCCTGCCCATGCCTGATAGATAATATCTGTGAGTGTGGCAAACTGTACGCCTTCTTCCACATTGTGTTGTTTCCATTGATCGGTCAGATCCTTACGAATCTCAATGCTCTTGAGTCGCTGATTGATCCAGTTATCACTATAGCCAAGACGACGGTAATCCTCCAACGCCTGATTGATGCTACGCTCAGGATCTGCCATCTGATCTAAACGCTGTGCAGCGACCTGAGCCATCCACTGCTTGAATGGTTCTGCTTTAGGCGATGGGATGGACTGGATTAGGCGGAAAAGCTGCTCTGCATCTGCTACATCGGTTTTGTAAGACTTGCCATCTGCTGACGGCATTTTCAGTTGGTTACAATTTGTAACCGACTCATTCCCTTCTTTCTTTAGTCTATGTTTTAGAACTTTCCAGTAGTTCCTGGCATGATCAGTATCTGGCTGATCAGTAAGAACTCCACACACATCCACGATAGAGAAATACCACTTCTCCTGCTCTTCATCCCATACAGATCGTACCTGCCGATCCTGAAATAGTTTTATCTCTG
>JAZUKS010000056.1:0-13531 GCA_045643405.1 Bacteroidaceae bacterium
AGGCCTGTGGATTGTACTCTACAAACACCCACACGAGAGCAAGTTTGTCAATAAGGCAGAGTTAGAGTATATCAACCAAGATAACACTACAACCCCAGCAGCCAACGAGGAGAGCGCAAAGACAGACGAGAGCGGCAACGAAAACGTCAGCACTTCGGAAGAAGAAAGGAAAAGCACTTCTTTCAGCATCATCGACTGCTTCAAATATCGCCAGACCTGGGCATTTATCATGGGTAAGTTCCTCACCGACGGCGTATGGTGGTTCTTCCTGTTCTGGGCTCCTGCCTACTTCAAGGAGTTGGGATGCCCTGCCTCTTCCGGCATGGGACAGTTGCTTCTCTTTGTACTCTACCTCATTGTTACCTTTGTGAGCATTGTCGGTGGATACCTACCCAAGTATTTCGTGGAGAAACGCGGCATGCATCCCTATGCTGGTCGTATGCGCGCCATGTTGCTGTTTGCATTCCTGCCCATCTTTGGACTCATTGCTCAGCCTTTGGCAGGTGTGAGTGTGTGGTGGCCCGCCATCATCATTGGTTTGGCTGGAGCAGGCCATCAGGCATGGTCGGCCAACCTCTACTCAACTATTGGCGACATGTTCCCCAAGCGTGCCATCGCCACCATTACCGGCATCGGAACCATGTTCGGCGGTCTTTGCAGTTTCGGCATAAACTGGGGTGCAGGTTCTTTCTTCACCTATGCCGAGAACAACGGCTTCTCGTTCTTTGGCGTTGAGGGCAAGCAAGGCGCCTACATGCTGGTATTCTGCTATTGCGCCATCGCCTACGTCCTGGCATGGTTCATCATCAAGACATTGGTTCCCAAATACAAACCTATCGACTAAGTCGATGAAATAATAAGTTGAAACGATTCTAAAATACTATAAATATGAAAGCATTCATGGACAAGGATTTCCTTTTGGAAACCGAAACAGCACAGATGCTCTATCATGAGCACGCAAAGAAGTTACCCATCATCGACTACCACTGTCACCTCATTCCCCAGATGGTGGCCGACGATCATAAGTTCCGTAGCATCACCGAACTCTGGTTGGGTGGCGACCACTACAAGTGGCGTGGCATGCGCACCAATGGAGTTGACGAGAAGTACATCACCGGCGACTCAACCGACTGGGAGAAGTTCCAGAAGTGGGCTGAGACCGTTCCCTACACCCTACGCAACCCCCTCTATCACTGGACTCACCTCGAGTTGCGTACCGCCTTCGGCATCCAGAAACTGCTGAATCCCGATACCGCCCGCGAGATCTACGACCAGTGCAACGAGATGTTGCAGAAGCCTGAGTTCTCGGCACGTGGCTTGATGCGCCACTACAACGTGGAGTGTGTCTGCACCACCGACGACCCCATCGACTCACTCGAGCACCACATCGCTACCCGTGAGAGTGGTTTCGAGATCAAGATGCTCCCCACATGGCGCCCCGACAAGGCAATGGCCATTGAGAATCCCCAGGCTTACCGTCAGTACATCGAGAAGTTGGCAGAAGTCTCTGGCATCAGCATCAGCACTTACAACGACCTCATCGATGCCTTGCAGAAGCGTCATGACTTCTTCGAGTCACAAGGTTGCCGTCTGTCTGACCATGGCATCTGCGAATTCTATGCAGAAACCTTCACCGATGCCGAAATCAACGCTATATTTAATAAGGTGATGGCGGGACAGGCTCCCACCGAGATGGAAGACCGCAAGTTCAAGAGCGCCATCATGCTCGACTTTGCACGCATGGATGCCCATAGCGGTTGGACACAGCAGTTCCACTACGGAACCATCCGCAATTCCAACACACGCATGATGGCTCAGCTGGGTCCCGACACAGGTTTCGACAGCATCGGCGAGTGGCAGACCGCCTTGGCAATGGCCAAGTTCCTCGACCGTCTGGACAACGAGAACCTCCTCGCCAAGACCATCCTCTATCCCCTCAATCCTTCTGCCAACGAAGTGGTTGCCACCATGCTGGGCAACTTCCAGCAGGGACCCACTCCCGGCAAGATTCAGTTTGGTAGCGGTTGGTGGTTCGACGACCAGAAGGACGGTATGGAACGCCAGATGAACGCCCTCTCGGTACTCGGTCTCCTGAGTCGCTTTGTCGGCATGCTTACCGACAGCCGTTCATTCCTCTCATATCCTCGTCACGAGTACTTCCGTCGCACCCTCTGCAACCTCGTAGGTCGCGATGTAGAGAACGGTGAGATTCCTGCTGAGGAGATGCCTCGCATCAAGCAGATGATTGAGGACATCAGCTATTACAATGCAAAGAATTATTTCAATTTTTAAGAAAACGAAATAAGAGAATATGGAAAGAACATGGCGATGGTTTGGCAAGAAGGACAAGAACACCCTTGCCCAACTCAAGCAGATAGGTGTTGAGGGCATCGTAACTGCCCTGCACGACGTGCCCCTGGGACAGGTATGGACACGCGAGAAGATTCACGAACTCAAGGAGTACATCGAGAGCTACGGCATGAAGTGGAGTGTCGTCGAGAGCCTTCCCGTAGTGGAGACACTCAAGTACGGTGGTCCCGACCGCGAGGAGCAGATCGAGGTGTACAAGCAGAGTCTTCGCAACTTAGGCGAAGAGGGCATCAAGTGCATCTGCTACAACTTCATGCCCGTACTCGACTGGGCACGTACCGACCTCCTTCACGACAATCCCAACGGTTCCACCAACCTTTACATGGACTGGGGTATGTTCGCATATTTCGACATCCACATCCTCAAGCGCGAGGATGCCCGCAAGGAGTGGGCTGAGTTCAGCGTAAACCACAAGTGGGGACGTGACCTCGTTGCCGAGGCCGACAAGATCAAGGAAACCGCCACACCCGAGTTTGACCACGAGATGGTTGAAAACATCATCATCAAGACACAGGGTTTCGTTAGCGGAAACTTCAGCGAAGGCGACTCCGCTCCCGTACAGAAGTTCCGCGACCTGCTGAAACTCTACGACGGAATCAACAAGGAGCAGTTGCAGGCCAACATGAAGGACTGGCTCGATGCCTACATGCCGGTTTGCGAGGAGTACGACATCAACATGTGCGTACACCCCGACGATCCTCCCTACCCCGTCTTCGGTCTGCCTCGCATCATCGGAACCGACGAGGACATCCAGTGGTTCCTCGATGCCGTGCCCAACAAGCACAACGGTCTCACCTTCTGTGCCGGATCGCTCTCGGCAGGCGAGCACAACGATGTTACAGCCATGGCACGTAAGTTTGCCGACCGCACACACTTCGTTCACCTTCGCTCGTGCCACATCTTCCCCAACGGCAACTTCACCGAAGCCAGCCATCTGGGTGGTCGTGGCGACCTCATCGAGCTGACCCGTATCTTCGAGGAGGCAGAGCGTCGTGGCGTATGCAATAGCGGACGTCGTTTGCCCATGCGCGTTGACCATGGCATGACCTTCACCGACGAGCCCGGTGGCATCTTCGACGAGTCTGCTCACGGTCACAATTCCGGTTACACCCTTCTCGGTCGCATGTTTGCCATGGGTCAGATGCAGGGCATCATGGCCACCGTTGACCGCGAACTTGGAATCGAATACAAGCAACCCGGATTCTTCGATTAACGTTAAAGCAAACAACATAACATTAAAACGCTGTGGATTGATTTCCACAGCGTTTTTTTTGAAGGGAAAAGATCAGAGCAGAGAGAGGCCCCCTTCTAATCCCCCCAAAGGGGGAAGAACTGAGCAAAGTGAAAGGTCAATAGATCAAAGTCCTTTATTTTAAGTTTCCAAAAGATAAAACTAACATCCGTTAACTCCTGTTAATTCCTGTTGACTCCCGTTAACTTCCGTTCGTCCTTTGTGTGACGGTGTGACGTGTGACAAGTGTGACGTGAAGGTCTTATTAAACGAAAATCAGGCACGAACGGTCAAAATAAATCCATGCGGAATAAGACACATCGCGCCAGCCTCCTCCCATTATTATTGAAAAAAGCGTACACAACAACAGTTTTCAATTTCCCAAGAGAAACATCTTTCTGGCTTCTTTATCGTTGTATCCTTCAAGTTACTTACGATTAGCCTATTAATTTATACCTACTTTATTCCCATTTATTTCCCACATTACTCCCACTTTAAGTGGGAATGAAGTGGGAGTCAAGTGGGAATGAAGTGGGAATCATCTCAATAGAAAGTAAATAGAACGTCATAGTTTCAACGGTTTCTCAGTATAATCCCCAAAAGAATCGTTTAGACAATGAGGAGAAAATCACACTAAAACGAATATATTTTACAAGTCTGCAACAATATAATTCTGCAACGAAAACATTGCCTTCACTTCCGTTCATCTAACATAAATCGTTTTTGACCGTTCGTGACCGTTTTTGGTAAAATAAAAACTTCGCGTCACACCTGTCACACGTCACACCGTCACACGATGTACATTTCACTTTGCACTATTCACTTTTCACTTCGCGAAGCTATTAAACTATGAACTGTAAATTGTGTTCTCTTTCTTATATTCTCCTTGGCAACATCTGGGGAGAGTAAGGTGCTGAGAGGACGGGTATCACCTTCGTTGATACATAAAAGACGGGAGAAACCTGCAGACAACAAGGCATCGGTATGCGATAGGGCACCTGATGCCAAAACAACGGGGATGTCCTGACGCTTGGCACGCTGCAACACACCAAAGGGAACCTTGCCCATCAAGGTCTGAAGATCACTACTACCCTCCCCCGTTATGACAAGGTCGGCACCCTCGATAAGATGATCAAAACCGGCAGCATCGAGAACAAGTTCTATACCCGGTTTAAGAGTTGCCTTAAGATAGGTTAACAAGGTGTAACCCAATCCACCCGCAGCACCAGTTCCTGGACGTAAGGCATCATCGGGAGTTGCCAGTCCCTTATGCTCCGTTTGATGTGCAAAATGACGTATTTGCTGTTCAAGCCATTCAACTTGCTGGGGAGAAGCACCCTTCTGAGGTGCAAAGACATGGGCAGCACCATTGGGTCCGTAGAGGGGATTGGTAACGTCGCATGCAACGGAAAGGGTGACGCCCTTGAGTGGTTGGTTGAGTGACGAAAGCATGCCCTGCCCGGCATCGCAAGTGGCAGAACCACCAATGCCTAAGATGATGTGGCTGACACCGCGACGGACGGCATCGTTGATCATCTCGCCCAAGCCATACGTGGTGGTCTTGGTAGGGTCGCGCTGCTCAATGGGCACCAGAGGCAATCCGCATGCTGATGCCATCTCCATAACGGCAGTATGACCATCCAAAGTGACAGCATATTCTGCATCCACCCATTCCATCAAGGGACCATGAACACGAACCCTGACAAGCGACATGGCAGCACGACCGGCAGAGGCAGAAAGGATGCTCTGCACCAATCCCTCGCCACCATCGCTCAAGGGAATGCACAACACCTCGGCGGAGGGGAAAACGGAAAGGATGCCTTCCCTTGCCGAATCACATACGTCGGCAGCAGAAAGGCATCCCTTATAAGAATCAAATGCTAATACAATCTTCATGCAATATTTTGACTGCAAGAATTTACCAAATGGTTACACGCTTTTCCTTAGGAACAAACATGGGATCCTTTTCGGTAACGTGGAAAGCATCATACCAGGCATCGATGTGAGGCAACTGACCATTTACACGCCACATGCCCAACTGATGAGGATCGCTCTTTACGCGACGGCGGATCTCTGTCTCACGGATGTTCTGTCCCCATACGTTGGCATATGCCAGGAAGAAACGCTGAGCGGGCGAGAAACCATCGATAGTATCGAGGGGAGCTTCTTTAAGCGCATTCTGGAAAGCGGTGAAACTAACCATAAGACCACCATGGTCGGCCATATTCTCACCGAGAGTCAAGGAACCGTTGGCATAGAGGTCGGGCAAGACGCGGATGCTGTCGTGGAATACGCGCATAACCTGGATGCGCTCGTTGAAACGCTCTGTGTCTTCAGTCTTCCACCATTCACGCAGATTACCCTCCTTGTCGTACTTCGATCCCTGGTCATCAAAGCCATGAGTCATCTCGTGACCAATGACAACACCGATGGCTCCGTAGTTGAAAGCGTCATCGGCATTCATATCGAAGAAAGGAGGCTGAAGAATACCGGCAGGGAAGCAGATCTCGTTGGTAGTGGGATTGTAGTAAGCGTTGACGGTTTGAGGAGTCATGTGCCACTCATCCTTGTCGACAGGCTTATTCAGCTTCTCCTTAATCATCTGCTTGATGAGGAATTCATTGCAAGCAAGCATATTATGCAAGTACTCCTTCTGAATATTCAGCTCGCTATAGTCCTTCCACTTATTGGGGTAACCAACCTTGACATAGAAGGCATCCAGCTTGTCCTTTGCCACCTTCTTCGTCTCGTCGGTCATCCAATCCTGTACCTCAATGCGCGAACCCAGAGCAACCTGAAGATTCTTTACCAACTTCTCCATACGTTCCTTTGCTGCGGGGGGGAAGAAACGAGCCACATAGAGCTGACCCAATGCCTCGCCGAGTCCTGCCTCAACAGAGGCAACAGCACGCTTCCAACGAGGCTTGTCCTCGGTCTTACCGCTCATGGCAGTTTCATGGAATGCAAAGCTGAGTGCGCGTGACTGATCGTCGATATAGCTGGCAGCCAAATCGAGAGCATGCCACATATAATAGTTCTGCAAAGCCTCGGCTTTCTCTTCCTTCAATATCTTTTCAACCTCGTGGATGGCCAGAGGCTGACCCAGTACGACGTTCTTAACCTCGCCCGTTTTAACACCAAATACACCGAAGTAACTATCCCAGTCAATACCACCAAACTGTTGCTTCAGTTCGTCGTAGGTGAACTTGTTGTAATTGGCTTCGGGATCGCGTAACTCAGTCATCGACTTGCTGGCCTTTGCCAAACGGGTCTCGATGCGCATAACATCGTTCATGATGGTCTTGGCAGCGTTCTCATCAAAACTACCGGCATGCATGCTCAAGTCAACGATATACTTCTTGTATGCCTCGCGAATGGCGGTTGTAGCAGGATCCTGGTCGAGGTAATACTCCTTCTGTCCCATGAGGATACCACCCTGATAAATGCTTACAATATTGTTCTTGCTGTCTTTCTCGTCGGCACCAATGTAAACCATGAACAAGCCATCAACGCCCTGGCGCTGCATGCGAGGCCATACCTCGTTGATCCATTGCTGGGCAACACCGGGTTTGCCATAGTCGTGGTTATCGAGGAATGCCTCGAGGGCTTGCTTCACAGCCTCGCCATTGAGCGAAGCACTATCCATGGCAGAGTTATAGAGGTCGGCAATCTTCTTCTCGATGCTGCCCTCCTTGAGGTCTATCAAGCTGCAAACGCTATCGATGATTTGGCGTAACTGCTTATTGTTGTTCTCTTGCAGAACATCGAAGGAGCCATAACGCGAATACTCTGCGGTAAGCGGATTTGCCTTCTGCCAGCCTCCGGTTGCATACATGTAGAAATCTGAACCTGGAAGGTATGTACTATCCAGATTGCTTAAATCAATACCCGATGCCAACTTAGCATCTTCAACCTTTCCTGTTGAGCAAGCTGCCAATGCTGCCGTTGCCACAACAGTCATCATGTTTCTGAATTTCATAATATTTATGTTTGTAATATTTTTAAGGAGAGATAGAAGAGATAGAAGAGATAGAGACTATAGAAACCACAGAAGCTATAGAGGCCATAGAAACTATAGGCGCCATAGAAACTATAGAAACTAAAAGCGAATCAACTACCCAATAGCATCAAGTTCTTCGACTGCCTGGGCCCATTCGTCTTCGGCCTCTGAGAGTTGTGCCTTCATTTTGGCATATTTCTCGAAAAGTGATGTATCCGTACTTCCTTCGGGCGTTGCCATTTGGTCTTCCAAGACCTTAACAGCAGCCTCGAGTTCCGTGACGCATGCCTCGGCATCAGCTACAGCCTTCTCGAGTTTCTTCCTGGCACGTGCCTGCGCCTTCTGCTCTTCGTATGACAGACGACTCTCGCTTTTGGTGTTCTCCTCCACGGTAACCGACTTGGAATCGGACGACTTAAAGGCAGAATTGCTTCCCAACTGGTCGAATGTCTCAATCTGACGTGAATGAAGGAAATCGTAGATGCCACCAATGTGCTCGCGCACCACTCCACCGCCAAACTCGTAGACACGGCTTACCAGTCCGTCGAGGAAGTCACGGTCGTGACTCACCAGGATAACGGTACCGTCAAAGTCGCGGATGGCCTCCTTTAGGACATCCTTTGAACGGAGGTCGAGGTGATTGGTGGGCTCATCGAGAATAAGCAGGTTGACGGGTTCAAGAAGAAGCTTGATCATGGCCAAACGGGTACGTTCGCCACCGCTCAGCACTTTCACCTTCTTGTCGCTCGCCTCGCCACCAAACATGAATGCGCCCAGGATGTCGCGTATCTTGGTACGGATATCTCCGCGCGCAACACGGTCAATCGTATCGAAGACGGTCAGTTCGCCATCCAGCAACTGTGCCTGGTTCTGGGCAAAATAACCAATCTGCACGTTATGGCCCACCTTGAGGGTGCCGTCGAAAGGAATCTCGCCCATGATGCACTTTACGAGCGTAGACTTACCTTCACCGTTCTTTCCCACAAAAGCGACTTTCTCGCCACGCTTGATGGTAAGGTTAACGTCGTGGAACACATTATGTTCGCCATAGGTCTTGGCGGTATCCTCGCAAATGACGGGATAGTCGCCACTACGCATGGAACAGGTAAACTTGAGGTGCAGCGAACTGTTGTCCACCTCGTCGACCTCAATGGGAACGATCTTCTCGAGTTGCTTGATGCGGCTCTGAACCTGGATGGCCTTGGTTGCCTGGTAACGGAAACGATCGATGAAAGCCTTGATGTCAGCAATCTCCTTCTGCTGGTTTTCGTAGGCACGGAGTTGCTGTTCGCGACGCTCCTTACGGAGTTCGAGATACTGGTCGTACTTTACCTTATAATCATATACCTTACCGCATGAGATTTCAAGGGTACGGGTGGTGACGTTATTAATAAAGGCACGGTCGTGACTGACAAGCACAACGCTTCCGGCACGGGTTTGCAGGAACTGCTCCAGCCATTGTATTGACTCAATGTCGAGGTGGTTGGTGGGCTCGTCGAGCAAGAGAACGTCAGGATGCTGCAAAAGGAGTTTTGCCAACTCGATACGCATGCGCCAACCTCCCGAGAATTCACTCGTAGGACGGTCAAAATCAGAGCGTTCAAAACCCAGGCCCTGCAAAGTGCGCTCCAGTTCGCCCTGGTACTCCAAACCGCCCATCATGTGCAGACGGTCATTGAGATGCGTGTAGCGCTCCACGAGTTCAAGGTAACCCTCGCTTTCGTAGTCGGTGCGCTTCATCATCTCCTCGTTCATGCGATCGAGCTGCGCCTGCATCTCATGGATGTGGGCAAATGCCTTCTCGGCCTCTTCGCGCACGGTCTGACCGTCGCTCAGCACCATGACCTGTGGCAGATAGGCCACCGTGGCATCGCGAGGGATAGAGACACCACCACTGGTGGGTTGCTGAAGTCCGGCAATAATCTTGAGCATGGTACTCTTGCCGGCACCATTCTTACCCATCAGCGCAACGCGCTCGCGGTCGTTGACTACGAACGAGACATCATTAAAAAGAGGCTTTGCCGAAAACTCGACAGACAGATTATCTATAGAAAACATTACCTATCACTTAACTGCTGCAATCAACTCATCGGCAGTCAAAAGGCTCTGCTCGCCGGTGGTCATATTCTTCAATGTGAGCTTGCCCTCCTGCATCTCGGTTTCACCCACGAGAACGACAAAGGGAATCTGCTTCTGGTTGGCGTACTGCATCTGCTTCTTCATCTTCACGCTATCGGGATAGATCTCGCAGCAAACGCCTGCCTTACGGGCAGCGGTCAGCACGGGCAGACAGTAGGATGCCTCTGCCTCACCAAAGTTAACGAATAGTACGCGGGTAGCCGATACTACACTCTCGGGATAAAGCTCGAGTTGATTCAGCACGTCGAAGATACGGTCTGCACCAAACGAGATGCCGACACCCGAAATGCCGGGCATACCGAAGATACCGGTAAGGTTGTCGTAACGGCCACCACCCGTGATGCTGCCAATGGCAACATCGAGTGCCTTGACCTCGAAGATACAGCCAGTATAGTAGTTCAGACCACGTGCCAAGGTAAGGTCGAGCTCGAGCGAGCAAGCACCCTCAGCCTGCTGACTGTTGTCAACAGTCTTGGCATAAGTGTTCAGGACATACTCCACTTCGTCAACACCCTTCAAGCCGGTCTCGCTCTCTGCCAGAACCTGACGCATGGTAGCAATCTTCTCGTCATTGGTACCCGAGAGAAGGATGATGGGCTGGAGCTTCTCAATCTGCTCGTCGGTAAGACCGTCCTCCTTCAACTCAGCATTGACATTGTCAAGACCGATCTTGTCGAGCTTGTCAATGGCAACGGTGATGTCGACAATCTTATCGGCAGCACCCAATACCTCGGCAATACCGGTCAGAATCTTGCGGTTGTTGATCTTGATGCAGACACGGACACCGAAGCGACGGAACACCTCGGTTACAATCTGCATCAGCTCGACCTCATTGAGCAGAGAATCGCTGCCTACAACGTCGGCATCGCACTGGTAGAACTCGCGATAACGACCCTTCTGAGGACGGTCGGCACGCCATACGGGCTGAATCTGATAACGACGGAAGGGCAAGGTCAACTCCTCGCGATGCTGCACCACATAACGGGCAAAAGGCACGGTAAGGTCATAGCGAAGACCCTTCTCGCACAGTTGTGCTGCCAGTTGATTGGTGCTCTTTTGGTGAATATCATCATCGGATACGCCACGGAGAAAATCACCGCTGTTGAGGATCTTAAACAACAACTTGTCGCCTTCCTCACCATACTTACCCATAAGGGTTGAAAGATTCTCCATAGCAGGGGTTTCAATCTGCTGAAAACCATAGAGCGCATATACGCTACGAATTGTGTCAAAAATGTAGTTGCGCTTTGCCATCTCCAGAGGAGAGAAATCACGCGTTCCTTTTGGAATACTTGGCTTCATATTATATAATATGTATAGTTAATTTTCAATTTGAGCGCAAAATTACAAAAAAACCTCCATTTATCAAACAATTATAAAATATGAATTAAGATTATGAATTATTTTCGTACCTTTGCGTACAATTTTTCAACAAAGCATATGAGTTTCTTCTGGAAATCGACAAATAAGAATAGCGAAGAAGGTGTACAGCAACAGATGGAGGCTGACAACACCTCGGACATCAATCAGGAAGTGGTTGAAGGTGCAGACACAGCAAACGATGTGCAGGTAGAGGCACAGGACGTAAAAAGTTCTAATTTTCAGCAAATAGTACGTGCAGAGGCAAAGAAGATGCGTCTGAGCGAGCAATTGCTGACACCACCCCATCTGGCACGTATTGAAGATGCCCTGCGACTTAACGAGACCAAGATGGAGAACATCGAGGAAAACATCGTCCGCACACGAAAGTACCAGGAGCGCGTGCGCCGCTACCAGGAACTGCAGATTGAACTGCATGAGCAGAAAGACCATCTATACGAAATCAACAAGCAGCTGGCGAGCAGCATCAACGACCGCGAGGAACTGGACCGATTCGAGGAGTTTGAGAACATTCAGGGACAGTTTCAGAGACTGTCTATCCTTGAGTCAATCAGACACGAGCAGAAACAACATCTCACGGAACTGACGCGCATGCAGGACATCAACGCAAGAGACCTGGAGAACGAGACAAAACTGCTTCAGCAAAAGAAGGATGAACTGCGAGAAACCATACGCAAGACCATCTCGGGCCTGGATGCCGTGACCGAAGCGCAACATATTGAGGGACGTACCGATTATATCATCACAAACGAGCGCAAGATTTCAGAGCGCCTGAATACGGCCATCAGTCAGCAGACAATCCTGGAAAAGGAGATGAATGAGCACCGACAAAGCATGGAGAAACTGCATGTCGCCATGGAGGCGTTGCGCACCCGAAGACAATCGCTGGCACCGCATCACCGCATGGCAAAACATGGCGACCTCATCTTAGAGCGTTTGCTTAACCTTTCTGCACAAGACGCTGAACTACAGAAGGTTGAGCAACAACTTAAGGAAAGTACGCGCAAGCAGACGGAGGGAAACGACATGCTGAGCCGCATATACGTTGAATTCCAGCAGATAGAGCAGGACATCGAGGCAGCAGCCGATGAGCTGAGCGTGCATCGCGAGAACAACCATGGTTTGGAAGGCTATCGCTTGCAGGAGCGTGCCATGCGCCTGAAACTGCGACGCGAGATGCTGATCAGCGGGCAGTCACTATGGCATCGTATTGCCAATGGATACAGCATGATTGAGGAGGTAACGCAAAGAATCAATACGCTACGCCTCAAGGAGGATACCCTGAAATCGGACATCCAGAACCTGAGCAAGGAACTGAGTATTCTTCGCCGCACTTGCCACGAGAAGGAATACACCTTTACGCTGAGCAAGAGCCAGAATGTGATTCAGCTGCGCAGCGACCTGAGAGAAGGTCTCAGCTGTACCGTTTGTGGCGCTACACATCATCCCTACCACAGCGACACCATGCTGGAACAAAACAAGCTGATAGGCGACCTCAAGATGGAGTTTGAGTCGTTGGCAACAGAACTGCGTGCCAAGGAGGAGCGACTGCATAGTATGGAAATGGAGGTGAGCGCAATTACAGCCACCAAAGAGGAGGCAGAGAACACGCTGATAACCCTGAGAAGCCTGCAGAACGGATTCATAAGCGACTGGGAGATATACTCGAATCTTGACACCACATTCCAGCAATGCGACTCGACCGTTAACGCAGAGGCACGAACTGCCATGCTCCGACAGCTCATCGAGAACATCGGAACGGAGGTTGACCTGGCACAGAAAGAACTCGATACGTTCAACTTCCACCAGAACCGCATCAACGAACTGAGTGAGGCGATTGGCAAGATGGAGCAGAAACGCAACGAACTCATCACGCGTTTGAACGAAGTGAATACGGGCTGCCAGGTAATGGCAAGTCTGCTGGACCGTGTACAGGCACAGAAGCAAAGCCTGCGCGACAACTACAGTCGCATGTCTGAGGTTGTTGACGGCATGATTACCATCCCCGATTGGAAAAACATCTGGAACCGCAGTCACGAGGCGTTGATCATGCGTATCAAAGATATCAACAAAGAGTGGGACGACATCACGGAGAAACTGAATGATATGGAGTACAACCGCAAGCTGAAAGAGCGCGAACTGTACCACCTGCAGCAAGTGCACCAATCACTCATTTCGCAGATTACCATGCTGGAAGATGACAGAAGAGATTGCCGTGAAAGTCTGGAAGTAGACAAGAAGACACACGAGAAATTGATCGGTAAGAGGTCATGCAAACAGATTCTGAAAGAACTAATCAATACTTATACTGAAAGCAGAAGAGCACTTGATAATCAGAGAGAAGTGAAGAATAAGTTCGAGTTGGCGAAGAGGGAAATCCTCGGCAAGCAAACCGAGTGCATAGACTTCAG
>JAZUKS010000057.1:0-45011 GCA_045643405.1 Bacteroidaceae bacterium
GGAAGCGACGCCAGCCTGGTGCAGAGCGATAGAGTGTCTCTGTACCTACAGGAACGTGAAGCTCACGGTCAGGATCATACTCAAACATCTTATCGTTGAAGGTCTCGTCGGTAGCCGTAGGAGGCACGATGGCAAGACAGTATATTGTTCCCACCTTCTCCGCACAACGAGTGAAGGCTCCTGTAATATCCTCAACGGTGTTAGGGATGGT
Organism: Bacteroidaceae bacterium; assembly: GCA_045643405.1. Taxonomy (GTDB): domain Bacteria; phylum Bacteroidota; class Bacteroidia; order Bacteroidales; family Bacteroidaceae; genus Physcousia. The sequence continues at coordinate 212 of JAZUKS010000057.1, forward strand.
GACGCTTTTATAATTATATTTGCCATCAGCATCTCTTGTACTCCAGCCACGCCCGCTGATACTACCTTCCTCCATTCGTACCATCGTCTCTGGGAACCAGCCTGCATCTAAAATCGCACTCGGCATTGAAGTAAGCACCAACGATGTCATGTTCTTGTTGCACAACACAGCATAGTTTTTGTTAGCAAAGTATGGGCTTGTCTCATCCGCTAATACACGCCCAATACCACTATTGACGAAGGCATCTGGAGCAACATGCTTCACCGTAGGAGGAATGGTAAACGTACTTTCTATTTCCGATACGCCATCAAAGCATCGTGAGCCAATCTCCGTGAGCTGTGCAAAATGAAGCGACTTGATGGAGCGTGCTCCTGCAAATGCCTGATCGCCCAATACGGTAATGTGATCCAGCCATTCGCCACAGTCGGGTGTTGTTCCTCCAAAGGCATACTCGCCAGTGGTGAATGCTGGACTCTTGCAAGTAACCTTACTCAGCGTACAATGATTGAAAGCACGTGCACCAATGTGCTTCACATTGGCACCGATGGTGAGGTTTTTTATTTTCGTTAGTTCAAATGCTCCATCTGGTATCACCTCCATCTTGTCGCTCAGAATGAGAGTTTCTATCGTGTTGTTGTAGAAGGCACCACTCTCTATCTGCTTGATATTGTCGCCAATAGTAACGGTGTTGAAATTGCTGTAGGAAAGGGTAAAAGCGTTGTTTCGTATGCGCTCCACCTTATATATATTTCCTTCATTGTCCGTAATGGTGTTTGGAATAGTCAGGTCGATATCTCTCTGTTTTTCCAGTTTGTAGTTCAGAATCTCTGCAGTACCATTAGGGAAACAGCCATATTCTATATTATCAATGGTAATTCGCTCTGCATCATACGGATGGATGTTTGCAATGATGACACAGTTAAAACAATAATTATAGCAAACACCATTCCTGTACCATCCATCACAGTATCCTCCCCATCCGTAATTGAAATGGAAGTAATTCTTGGAGGTATAACCATCAACTACCAAGGCATGAGCATCCCCTTGCTCGGGGTATCCACAATATAGTATCGGATGTAATTGATCCAAGTCTGCCTTCATCTCACCAATGATGTCCTCGCCTGTTTTTCCAAAAGCGGTCGCTATTTCAGGAGCGAAGTTGAAATTCGAAACTAAAGGTAAAGAATTAAAGTGCGTAGAACTTCCTTCAGGAGTGTATCTTGTGTGCATAGTCTTGCCTATGTCTGCCATTAGTTTTGCCACGGCCTCCCCCTGCGCTGGAGTAAAATAATCACCATAGATGTCAAGCATATTGTCCCAGTCATAGGTATGTCCAGAGAAATCTTCGTCTTGAACATTGCCTATGGTCTGCTTAGGCCATTTCCAGTAGTTTAGCACCTGAGCAACTGCAGTAGGCACACAACCAGAAGGACAGCCATCAGGACACAGATTGTTGTAAGGAGCCCACTGATTCCATGCAGTGGTGAGTAGCGGTCCCACAACTACTGTACCCAAGAAACTTGGTGTATTATCAGCATGTGTCTTTGATGTTGTCTTTGGCTGTGAAGCCTCACGTAACTTATCGACGCCTTGTGAGTAATTGTCAAGCAGCTCCTTCATTTGTATAGGAGCCTTGTCAAACTCGAAAGTTCCATTTTCGCAATAGCCGAGGACTTCATTGTCTGCACCATCGTCACCTGCTACGATGACGAAGCCTTGATTCTCGCCAAGGTTGATGACATAGACATTGTCCTTCTGCGAGGACTTAGACTTTACGGCATGTGCCAGTCGTGGTTGCGCACTTGGGACTTTTGCCTGCGCCTTTGCCCGTGCGCGTGTCTGTGGGTTGCTCTCCGTAAAGCGCAAGGCAATCTGCAAGGCCTGCTCTGGCGTGATGTCGTCAGCCCACGCATTGCCGATGGCAACAAACAATGCCATGAGCACGCTTAGTAGTCGGATGTTTCTATTCATAATTCAAATGCTATTATTGTTTTCTATAATTAATTCTTACAAACAGAAAAGCCTGCTACAAACACTCGCACAGAGTGCCTGTAGCAGGCTGTATAACTTGCTGTAATCGCCTGAAATTAAGTTGCCTGTACCCCACGGTAATGCCGCATAACGTGTCAGAAGCTACGAATAGAGCCTCTGAATGGCATGTGCATGTTGAGGTAAGTAGAAGCATATTACAAATCATTTTGTGTAAACAAAGGAAGAGGAAGAGCAAGAACAAGGTTGCTTGCTGTGTCTTCCTGGGAGGAAGCCACCTTTGGCGGCAAAGATACGAATTATTCCTCTAAAATCAGCAACTTATGTGTTAAATCTTACATTTGTCCCTCTAAAAGAACAAAAATGCAAGCATTTGCTAACATTAAAGTAAGTAAATACCCACATTATAACAATCAGCTACTACATCACCACTTTACAAACAGTATCCGTATTATTACATCCAACAACCAATTTGTGAACCAGCAAAACTGCAAAATCAGCTTGTCAATTCACTTGTAATTGAATGTTAAAAACCTTAAATCTTTCACTTCAAAAAAATATCACACCATGCCACACCACTTTTCTACCTTTTAGTATTCAAGCCACTGTACATCAATATATTATAAAATCTCTTTGAAGGTTGTACAGGTCAACTTATTATCAATGCAGACGAGATACCGTATTATAGCACCCCTCTTGTATCAGCGAATGCTTTCACAACCTGGACATTGAATGCCAAAAAGATTGGCGGAAACCTTATTTCAGATAACGAGTATATTACTACGCTCGAAATGCCTAACTTGGAGCAGTTTGACGAGCAGATTTTTGTGAACTGCCCCAACATCACCTCCATCAAGACAAACGAAAGCCGATTCAAGGTAACGGCACCTGCCAAATACCCTGCATCAAAGGGTTTCTACTCTGCCGACGGAACCATTCCCATTTGCTTCAGGTTGCAAGCAATGGCCAACGCCTTGCTCGTCTCGCCTTCTGCACGACCCTTGGCCATACCTTTCTGCATTATAACCTAAATTTATTTGCCTCAAGAGGATATGCAGCTCCCTCGGCATTTTTCCCTTCGGAAAAAGCAGGCTTTCGCCTACGGGACGAAAGGGGAGGGCGGGGGGAGAGTCTTCCTCCCCTACTCTGCCAAACGTGCGAGGCGAATGCAGAAGGCATCGCTACGGAAGTTTGTGCAGTCCGTGCAGACATAGTCTATGTAGAAGTCCATGCTAACCGCGTAGTGCTCGAAGCTGAGGTTAGAAACGTTCCAAGACGAATTAGGCGTAGAATACCAATAGTAACCCCACATGCCGGCATAAGCAAGCTTGGTGTCATTGCGGAAACCTGAAGAAGGCAGACAAAGCAGGCCAAGAGAATTGATCTCATCGAGGGTGTAGGATGACTTCAAGGTACCGGTGAATTTGTCGGGGGCTACGATAAGGCAGTTTTCCTTATCGCCCACCTTCACGCCGAAGTTGTGAAGCTTCTTGGCATTACTGCGCTTGTTGATGATGTAATCCCACTCTGATTTTGCAAGGGCAAAACAACCACTAACGCCTTCCACGGTAAGGGGATTGGCTTCGCCACAGAAGAACCTGTCAGTCTTGCTACGTTTTGAATAAGTGTAGTTCTCAGCGTAGGGCATATAAGCGGCATTGCCGCTCTGGTAATCGGTAATGTTTGTCCAGAAGAAGTGACCTACATGTTTGGGATTCCACGTTTTGGGATAGTCGGTTTGGTTGACCTCAAAGCGGTAGGTGCTGCCGTTCCAATAGAGGTTGCCTCTGGTAAACTGAACCTTCTTATTATTGCTTACGCTGAAAACACCATCAAGAACAGGTTGTGGCAGTTCCTCTTCAAAGATAACAACATCCGCTTGTTCGGCAGTGTAGGTAGCAACTACCTTGTTACCCTTCATCAACTTAATGATCTGTGCCTTGGTAGTAGCAGGCATAGAAAACAGCATACTGAAAAGTACAAAAAATGAAAGTATATTTTTCATGATTCTATGAGTTTATTTGATTAATGTTCCGTTTGAATTGTATTGTTTACCATCCTTCAAGATGATAAGTTTGCCACCTTTTATTATTTTACGTCCGTTCTGCGTGTCAATAACGACGTTGTTACTTTCAACGGAAGAGGCATCCGTAGAAGACGATACGTTCTCGCCAAACGCAACATTACCATTTAGCATAGAAGAGGCATCTACAGAAGACGGTACGTACTCGCCATAAGTAACGATTAGCTGAGCACCATCCTTCAAAGCCAACTTGGCAACAGGAGTGCTCTGACCATTGAGCGTGAGGAACGCGAACTTCACGCCATCCTCTTCTGCATAGGTCACCTGAGGAATGTCCTCCAATCTGTAGCAAACCTCAGAACCCTCATAGGTGGCAATAATTCCTTTTACAGAATCCGGATTACCATCATCCGAGGCGCTTGCAAAGAGCGTCATGGCAGATAGAGAAAGAGTTAGGAAAAACTTTTTCATCATGATTTAGTTTTAAATTGGTTGTTAATAAATCGATCTACTTTTTAAGCCTGACGGCAATAATAATTGCTATCCATTAAATAAAAGGATTTGCGCTTCGTGTAACGGACATTAACGTTAATGTAGCGTGTAATTGACATCAATAGTTTCTTACTGAAACCCTTTATTTTTGCAAAAATAGTTTTTTCAAACGAAACGACCAAATATTTAGGCAGAAAATCAATTACATTAGTAAAAAAACGAGCCTCTGACTAATATAGTTTAACGAAAAAGGAGGAAAAGAAGAAAAAGAAGAAAAGAAAACAAAACTAAGACAAACATAAACCCCTCAAGAAGATATGCAACTCCCTCCCAAAGGGGAGGGCGGGGGGAGAGTCTTGGTCTTATTTACTACGCTTTGTCCCTCTTGTCGGTTCGGCTTCGAGAGGATTGTCGGGCCAGTAATGCTTGGGGTAACGACGACGCAACTCCTTGCGCACTTCAAAGTAGGTATTCGCCCAGAAACTTTGAAGGTCCTGCGTGAGTTGTACGGGTTTGAAGCCGGGAGAGAGCAATTCCATCAAGACGGGACGTGCTCCTCCATCTACACGAGGCGTGTCGGTAAGACCAAAGCACTCCTGCAAACGGACACGCAACACAGGCAGTTCGGCAGCAGAACGGTACTCCACCCTGATGCGACTGCCCGTAGGCACTTGCAGATGGGTGGGAGCCAGACGGTCGACCTCCTGTTGCTGTTCATAGGCAAGGAGTGACCATACTGCCTCAGACAGGTCAATACGACGAAGTTCGGCAACGCTACTTGCCTTGCCGATGTAGAAAGGAAGCCACTTGACGGCATCCTGTAAAAGGGCGGGTGTAGAGAGGTCGGGCAATGCCATCTCGGGATGCCACAGGCTGACGGCAGCCACACGTTGCTGAAGCGACTCGACAGCCTCATCGAAACAGAACATGGAGAGACCATCCTTCTTGCAGGCTTCGCAGATGATGTCGGTCACACGCTCGCGTGGGACATCCTGTATGGGCGTGGCCGAGACGAGCAGACGACCGATGCGCCTCTCACGTTGCATCACTACACGTCCCTGCTTGCTGTCCCATTGCACGTTGTCGTAGGTAGTGATGAGATGCGGGATAGCAGAAAGCGAGAGCGGTGCCGCCAAAAAGATGCGTCCACCGGCAAGCGCGTTGAGGTCGGCTACTGCCAACCACTCATGACCGCACAACTCATCGTCGGGCATAAGGGTTGCATTATTGCCGTTGGCCAACAAATACGAGCCGTCCTTCTGTAAACGGGCAATACGTTCGGGATAAGCAGAAGCAATCATCATGGCTACTTGCTCCTCGTCGACCTCGTTATAGGAAGCTGACAAGCGAAGCATGCGCCGATACTGAGACGCGATACGTTCATAACGCTCCAACTGACGGAGGGAATGACGACGGCGAGCCTCGCAAAGCAACTGCAGACGTGAGGTGACGGAGACGCCCCTCACAAAGAAAGAGGCATCGGAAGAGGCTGAGAAGATATCCTTCTCCTCCAACAACGAGGCGATGTCGCAGGCCAGGGATTGGTGGTGCTGTGCATCTGCCAGCGTGAGCATCTGCGAGATGCGTGGGTGGCATGGCAACTGGGCTAACTTGCGTCCGTGAGGGGTGAGTTTGCCATCTGCATCAAGCGCCCCCAAAGAGCAAAGCAATTGCTGTGCCAGTTTGAGTTGCGAGGCTGGCGGAGGCGTCATCCACGGCATGGAGAGTACGCTCTCTACCGTAGCGCATCCCTGCCATACAGCCATATCGAGCAACATAGACGAGAGGTCTGCTTCGAGGATCTCAGGTGTACGGCATTCTGCCATGCGATGCTCGGAAGCCAGACTCCACAAACGGTAACATACGCCTTCGCAGAGACGTCCGGCACGACCGCTACGCTGGGTAGCCATATCCAGACTGATGGGAACGGTCTGCAAACGCGACAATCCGGTACGGGCATCAAAAACAAGCGTTCGGCATAAGCCAGAGTCTACCACAATACGCACACCCTCAATGGTGAGCGACGTCTCGGCGATATTGGTGGCCAGTACCACCTTGCGACGACCGGAAACACATGGGGCAATAGCCTGTTGCTGTTCTTGGGTGGAGAGTTGTCCGTACAAAGGATATACGGACGTATCCGCATCGCCAAAGGCATCGCGAAGAAGTTCGTGGCAACGCACTATCTCGCCTTGTCCTGGAAGGAAGGCAAGGATATCGCCTTCGTGTTCCCGATGTGCACGCAAGATGCAACGTGCCACTACCTGCGCCACATTGCGGGCATCAGCCTCCTCATCAAAACGCTTGATGTCGACAGGAAACATGCGTCCCTGACTCTCCACCAAAGGAGCATTGAGCGTATGACACATCGACTCGGCATCGATGGTGGCAGACATGATGACCAGACGAAGGTCGGGACGCAGTATCTGCTGTGACTCGCGTGCCAGCGTCAACGCCACGTCGGAGTGGATGCTCCGTTCGTGGTACTCGTCGAAGATGACGCACCCCACCCCTTCCAACGAAGGGTCGTCAAGCAACATACGGGTCAGAATGCCCTCGGTGACCACCTCGACCTGAGTACTGGCCGACACGCAACCCTCAAACCGTACACGGTAACCGATGGTCTGTCCTACTTCCTCCCCCATCATCTGGGCCATGCGGATGGCAATCTGACGTGCGGCCATCCTGCGAGGTTCGAGCACCAACACGCGCTCGCCCAATGCCTCACGAATGGTAAGGGGTAGCAAAGTAGACTTTCCCGCGCCAGGTGGTGCTGTGACCACAAGACACGGGTTAGACCTCAACTTCTCATTTACCTCGTCAGCAATGAGCGAAGCCGGAAGGGAAGACCATTTGCCATTTACCATTTCATGTACCATTTACCATGTACAATGTACTATCTGACTTTGGAGTCAACTTATTATAACCAGCCTTAACAAAGCAAAACTATCGTCCGTTGACTCCCGCTAACTACTGCTGACTCCTGTTAACTACCGAGACTCCTATTAACTACCGTTAACTACCATAAAACAACAATATCAATCAAGTACAGTCATCTTCATGCTGATGTCGTCCTTGGGACGATCACCACGGCCAGTAGCAGTCTGCTGGATCTTCTCTACGATATCAAGACCCTCTACGACCTCGCCAAAGACAGTATACTGACCATCCAGATGGGGAGTTCCGCCCACGGTGGTGTAAGCCTGCTTCTGAGCCTCAGTAAGAGAGGCGGGATGCGCCTTCACCTCAGCATGAGCCAAGGCTTCAAGCTCGTTCTGCAATTCCTGCAAACCTGCACGATCACGGTCACGACGCATCTGCATGATCTCACTACGACGCTCGTTGACCAAACCATTGAAGACGGTCTGCAACTGTTGCATCTCGAGTTGCTTCTGCAACTGACGCATCTGACCTTCGTTGTACTGCTGACCCCATACGATGTAGAACTGCGAACCGCTACTGCGACGCTCGGGATTGACCTCATCGCTCTGACGGGCAGCGGCCAAGGCACCACGCTTGTGGATGAACTCAGGCTTGATTTCTGCCTCGAGGGTATAACCGGGATCACCCACGCCTAATTGCTTACCTGCAGGAGCGCCCTTGGAGTCGGGATCACCACCCTGAATCATGAAGTCCTTGATGACGCGGTGGAAGAGCGTTCCGTCATAATATCCCTCCTTCGCAAGCTTCAGGAAATTGTCACGATGCAGAGGTGTTTCATCATAAAGGCGAACCACGATGTCGCCCAGAGTTGTTTGAATCTTTACATTCATTGCTTTATATATTTAAGAAATTCTTCTATTGCTACTTGTGCTGCACGTGCCGTATTGGCTTCGCGCCCATTGTCGCCGGTAAGGCAGAGGGTGTGCACATCATCCTCGCTACCCCAACCCAGCCATACGGTCCCAGCAGGAATACCATTGGCACCACCGCCCGTATAGCCCGTTGAGGCGATGGCATAATCTGTGCCAAAGAGACGAATGGCACCACGCACCATCTGCTCCACTACCTCTCGGCTCACCACATCATGCTCCTTGATAGTGGATGCATCGACACCCAGGAACTTGATCTTCAAAGCATCCTGATAGGCTACCATACTGCCTTGAAAATAATCAGAAGCTCCTGTTACCGAAGTCAACATGGAGGCTATACGTCCACTCGTGCAACTCTCGGCCGTGGAGAGCGTCTTGTGATGTTGCACCATTAAGGAGCGGATAAGGGAGAAATGTTCATAGTTCATAGTTCATAGTTCATAGTTCATAGTTCATAATTCATAGTGCATAGTTCATAGTGCAGAGTGCAGAGTGCAGAGTTCATAGTGCAGAGTTGGGAGTTGGGAGTTGGCATCATATCTCATCATTTTTCAAGATTGAAAGGAGATTCTACCCACTTGATGACGGGAGTTCCGTCGGACGCGAAGTCGATGGGAAGCCAAACGTGCAGGGAACGTGAGAGATGACGGGGATTCCAGATGTCAGCCATGAAGAACAGGCGTTCGCCTTGTGTCAGGATGTAAGTGCCCTGAGCACCAAAAGTCTTGTTGGCAGGGAAAGTGCGCACATCGTCTTCTGCACCAGCCCTCCGTTGCCTGTTGTCCGTTGTCTGTTGCTTGTTGTCCACAGACTGTTGTCTGTTTTCATTTGACAGTCTTCTGTTGTCCGTTGACTGTTGTCCTCCAATACTTGCATCAGGACCGGTGAAAGGAGAAGGCAACTGTTTCCAAGGACCCCAGATACTATGACTGACAAACATACGAGCCTCGTTGGGATCCCACCCCGTACAACCGGAACAGATGAGCCAATACTTTCCGTCACGCTTGAAGATGGTAGGCGCTTCGTTCTGTCCGCCCGGGGCAATCATATTGTATTTTCCCGTAAAGCCGAGATAATCATCGGTGAGTTCGTTGACCAGCAACGTGAGGTTCTCCTGCGAAGAAGTGATGTGATAGGCCTTGCCGTCGTCATCCACATAAACCGTCATATCGCGGGACATCTGACCACCCTCCATGTCACGCCATAGGTACATACCCTTTGAGGTCTCCTTGCGCCAGGCAGGAGTCCACCAGTCTTTCCAGGCACTGGCATCGGTTTGCTTTGCCTCTGCTATCTGCTTCTCCGTAAAGTCGAAAGGCCAGATGCCGGCATTGACACGTGTAGAGCGAAGGAATTTGAAAGGTCCCGTAGGAGTGTCGCTCACGGCAAAAGCCACACGTGCCGCCTCATAGCCACGACCTTTGAGTTCGAGGTGAAAGAGCATGACAAACTTGCCAGTCTTGGGGTTGTGCAACACCTTGGGGCGTTCCATGATGCATCCACGCTCGATGTCTGCACCTGCCTCTTCGCTGACAGCCAGCGCCACACCCTCATCCTTCCAGTTGCGAAGGTCGGTAGACGAGTAGACCCCGACACCCACCTCGGTGGTAAAGCCACGGTCGGGACGGTTCTCGCCATACCAATAGTACTTGTCGCCATACTTGATGATATTGCCTCCATGGGCATTGATATGACGACCATCAACATCGGGCCATAACTGCCCGTTCTTCTGAGCATGCATGTTCGTACTCACGCATAGCATGGCAAAAGCCAATGCTAATGTTCTTACAAGAGACTTCTTTTTCATAGTTATTTTTGGTTTACCATCAACTTGCAGAACTCATCCTGGAAGAGGCGTCCCTCTGCCACGGCTGTCTTTTGGTTGATAATGCTGAATATGTACCAATGGTTGTTAGGGGCATGGATGTAACCAGAAAGCGAGGAAACGCCCTTGGTTGCCAACGTACCGGTCTTGACAAAGATACGGTCGTGGAATCGCTCGCCCGCCATGCGTGTTGTCAACGACCCACGACGAGTAGGATTGCCCGGCGAAGCCAATGCCTCGTTGATGAAGTAATCGCGTATGTGAGGACGTTCCCAAGCATAGAGGAGCATCTCGACCAGCAAATGAGTGGTAAGACGATTGTCGGGTGAAAGTCCCGAACCATCCAGCATTTGAACGCCTTGATAATAGTTCTCGATATAAGGAGTCTTCAGACTATTGTCATCGCCGATAAAGTAGTGGCGCCAGAATTTGCGCACAGCATGTTTTGCGTCCCAATCCATGACCGGATCGGCAAGTTGCCCCTCGTGCTTGTCAAGATGATAGAATACCGCCTCGGCCTTGATATTACTGCTATGGATGAGCATGGGCGTCAGCACATTGCGGAGCGGAGTGTGCCATGATGCCACCTCACGCCAACCGGTATCCTCAACATGCGACAGCAATACAGTAGTATCATTGCCGACAACATCAATACCGGCACGCTTTAACGACGCTCGGAATGATGGTTCGATGACATCCTTGCCTCGCAAGAGCAAAGGCAAGCGTCCATGAGGAATGTCGCCACGCATGCTACTGGGATGTGCCGAAAGCATGTCGTGACGGTTAATCAGGCAATTCAACTGTCCCTTCACCACAGCAATTCCGGCATCATGAAGTTGAAGGACGAGCGAGTCCAACGAAGTCAACAAGGGGTCATCAGACACACTCAGCAAAAGGTCACCAACCAGCGTGTCGGCATGCATCGAACCCTTGACCTTGATGTACGAATCGTAGGTATAGTCGTCACCCAGAATCTCGAGCGCAGCAATGGCCGTGGGCACCTTCATGCACGATGCGGGAGTGAGCAGGCGCTTAGGATGAAACTCATAGATGTAATGCTTTGCGGTGGCGTCGTAGAGTGAAACAGCCATGCGCGTTGTATCGATGCGTGGCGTTGTCGTAACCAGTTTTTCCAATCGCGCAGCGAGGATGCTGTCCTGCTCCGACAACTTGGGAGCAACAACAATTTCCCTTTTAGCCAGGGTACTGTCGGCACCGGCAACACGCGAGGGAGAGGGCGTGAACCATCCCACCACGATGCCACCAACGAAAGACAGCAAGTAGTATAAACCAACGAGTATGCCGGCGAAAATGGCAACCAAAAGCGCCACCCCCGACCAGCGTATCTTTTTCTTCTTTTTCTTTGCCATGTTTTGAACTTATGTAAAACCCACCCACTACACGAATGGGATATCGTTTCAATCTTCAAAGATACGAATAATTGCTCGGAAAACATACTTCCCGTCCCGAAAAGACAACAAAACAACGAAATACACCTTATTTTTTATTGGGAAATTTGGCATTTTGATGTTTTTTGACTAAATTTGGGACTTGAATACATAACAACAGAATTAATCATTCAAAAAAGATACTATGGCATACAGAAAATTAACGCCACAAGACATTGAGCAAATCACTGCACAAGGTTGTTCGGCACAGGACTGGAGCAACATCTCCGTCCATGAAGAGTTGGACTTGAAGTATATCCGCGACGTCCGTTTCTCGGGTACCTGCCAGATTGGTAAGGCAGAGAAATCGTTCACTCTTGCCGGTGGCATCCAGAAGCATTCGGGCATCTTCCACGCCACCCTTCACAACGTGACCGTAGGCAACAACTGTTGCATAGAGAACATCAAGAACTATATCGCCAACTATGACATAGAGGATGATTGCTTCATCGAGAATGTAGACATCATCTTGGTTGACGGCAAGAGCACCTTCGGTAACGGAACTGAGGTGGCCGTGCTGAACGAGACCGGTGGTCGCGAGGTGACCATCCACTCGAAACTGACCGCTCACGAAGCTTACATGATGGCTATGTACCGCCATCGTCCTGCCCTCATCAACCGCCTCAAGGAACTGGCTCTGCAATACACCGAGGAGCAGTCGAGCGAGCGTGGCCGTATCTGCAAGGGCAGTACCATTGTGGACACCGGCTACATCAAGAATATGTATGTAGGTCCCTGCTGTAAGATTGAGGGTGCCGGCCGATTGAAGAACGGTTCATTGATGAGCCGTGAAGAGAGTCCCATCCACATCGGTTATGGCGTCATCGCTGATGACTTCATCGTTCAGGACGGTTCGGTTGTAGAAGACGGCACCACCATCACTCGTGTATATGTAGGTCAGGCTTGTACGCTGGGACACGGCTACTCTGCCAGCGACTCACTCTTCTTCTGCAACTGCCAGGAGGAGAATGGCGAAGCGTGCGCCATCTTCGCAGGTCCCTTCACCGTGACACACCACAAGAGCACCCTGCTCATTGCCGGTATGTTCTCGTTCATGAATGCCGGTAGCGGTTCAAACCAGAGTAACCACATGTACAAACTGGGCCCCATCCACCAGGGAGCCTTGGAGCGCGGTGCCAAGACATCGAGCGACTCATACATCCTGTGGCCTGCCCGTATCGGTGCCTTCTCATTGGTAATGGGACGCCACACCACCAACCCCGACACCAGCGACATGCCCTTCTCATACCTCATCGAGAAGAAGGGTGTCACCTATCTGGTTCCCGCAGTCAACCTGCGTTCAGTAGGTACCATCCGCGATGCCCAGAAGTGGCCCAAGCGCGACAAGCGCCATCCCGAAGGCCGTCTGGACCTCATCAACTTCAACTTGCTCTCGCCCTACACCATCGACAAGATGGTTCGCGGTCTGCGCATCCTGGACAACCTGCAAGACCTCTCGGGTGCCACCAGCGACACCTACGCTTATCAGAGTGCCCGCATCACCAGTTCGGCTTTGCAGAAGGGTAAGGTGCTCTACCGCATGGCTATCAACAAGTTCCTGGGCAACTCACTCATCTCTCGTCTGGAGAAGGTTAATGGTGACCTTGCACGTCTGAAGCCCGAGGCAAAGGCTGACGCACAATGCCTGTACGGCGAGGGCGACTGGGTAGACTTGTCAGGCTTGATTGCTCCCCACTCACTTGTCAGCGAGATGATGGATGACATCGAGAACGGCAAACTGGACTCGCAGGATGCCATCAACAAGCGTCTGGCAGACATCCACAACGACTACTACGACCTGGAATGGGCATGGGCTTACCGCTTGATGCTGGAGTTCTACCAACTCGACGAGAAGAACATCACCAAGGCAGACCTGGCAAGAATCATCGAGGAGTGGAAGAATGCCGTAGTAGGTCTGGACAAGATGCTCTACGACGATGCTCACAAGGAGTTCTCTATGACGGCTCGCACCGGTTTCGGTTTCGACGCCCAGAAGCGCACCAACATCGACGCCGACTTCGAGCAGGTACGCGGTGACTTCGAGAGCAACCCATTCGTCAACGCCGTTACCGAGCACATCGAGCGCAAGACTGCCCTTGGCGACAAGTGGTTGGCTAAGTTGTAACGTACGCGGTCTGTCCCCGAGGTTCGCACGAGGTTTCCCCGTAAATTCGTGGAGAATTGTAGGGAAAACTCGGAGAAACGTAGGGAAAAGGTCGCAGGACATCTCGCACACGAAGAAGAATAATAGTTTGAAATTGCATTTTTTAACATAGTTAATTACCATCATTTCAACTATATTTAGTACCTTTGGTGCTGAGAACAGACATACGCCTGTTTGCCATCGGTTTTTGACCGTTGGCAACAGGCAAACAAGAAAGAACAAACTTCTAAACTTATATAACATGAAAAAGATTACTCGCACATTGGCTACAATGATTTTAGCCGCAGGTTTCTCAACAATGGCTTCTGCACAGAGCCTTACCTTCAGCACAAGTACAAAGGTGGATTTCAGCAGAGTCAAGGAGACCACAACAACCATTAAGATGAACCGCGTATTCTACGCAGGTTACAATACTATCTGCTTGCCTTTCAGCGTTTCGGCAGAGGACTTGCAGGCTTGTGTCGGCGAAGGCGTGATGCTGGAGAAGATGGTAAAGGCAGAGGCTGGCGAACTGACCTTCCTTGACGTTACCAACCAGGGCATCGAGGCTGGTATGCCTTACCTCATCTATGCTCCTGCCACCAAGGTGGTGAGCTTCAGCACCAACAACAAGAACCTGCTGACCGAGCCCAAGACCATCGCTATTGGTGAAGCCACCATGTCGGGCAAGTATGAACCCACCTTGCAGGCTGACCTTTACGGCATTCCCGCTCAGCAGGACAACGACATCCTGCAGGCCGTACTGATCCGCACAGATGGCGACAAGACCTTCTACCCCACCCGTTGTGCTTTCACTTATACTGGCAAGGAAGAGGTGCCCACCATCAAGCACGTAACCAGTTTGAACGGCAACACCACCGCCATCAGCGTATTGCAGGCTAAGAATGCCAAGGTTAACGTTTACAACACAAGCGGTACCCTCGTGAAGAAGAACATCGGCATGAACGATGCCATGAACACGCTGAGCAGCGGTATCTACGTGGTGAACGGACAGAAGTTTATGGTTAAATAAAATAGAATGGAGAATTTCAGCGAATTGGTGAAGGTAAGACGCAGTATGCGCAAGTTCACCGACGAGAAGATAACAACAGAAGAGCAGCGCCAGTTGATGCGCGCTGCTCTTATGGCACCCAGTAGCAAGGGTTTGCACAGTTACGAATTTGTAGTGGTGGAGGACAAGAGCACCATTGAGCGCCTGGCTGCAGCCAAAGACCGTGGCGGCGAGTTCATGGCCGACGCTCCCCTTGCCATTGCCGTGATGGCAGATCCCGCAGTCAGCGACGTTTGGGTAGAGGATGCCTCTGTTGCAGCCACCACCCTGCTGTATCAGGCAGAGGACATGGGACTGGGTGCATGCTGGGTGCAGATTCGCGAACGTGCCGACGAGCAAGGCAACGATGCAGAACAGAACGTACGCGACATCCTCGGAGTTGACAACAGCAAGCGCGTAGTGTGCATCATTGCCGTTGGTCACAAGGGCATGGAACGCAAGCCCCAGAACGAGGACAAACTGGCATGGGACAAGGTAAAGTCAAATACGCTTATCTTCTGAGTTGGTTCTGTAATATTACCCATTAAATGAAGATAACACTTCTTGGCGCCGGCAATGTAGCCACCCATCTGGGAAAGGCACTCATGGAAGCCGGACACGAGGTAGCGGAGGTGTGGAGTCGCACCGAGGAGTCGGCACAGGCATTGGCCGACACACTTGGATGCAAGGCTTGCACCTTCGATGCAGTTATAGGGGACATGGTTCAGCATTCGACGGACAATAGTTCGTCACAAGTCCCTGAGCACACGTCCACCCCAACCAGCGACTGCTACATCATCAGCGTGAAAGACGATGCCCTGGAGACGATAGCCCGCACATTCATCCCCCTTGCTCCACAGGCATTGTGGTTGCATACGGCAGGTTCCATGCCTATGAACCTACTGGCAGGCAAAGGTGCGGACCATTTTGGCGTGCTCTATCCCATGCAGACCTTCTCCAAACAGAAAGAGGTCAACTTCCAGGAAGTATCACTCTTCATTGAGAGTCATGGCGACATCAGTCCTCTGAAGACATTAGCCTCATCCATCTCAACTCACATCTACGAGTTGGACAGCGCCGGACGCAAGCATTTACACCTGGCGGCTGTCTTTGCCTGCAACTTCGCCAACCATTGCTTTGCCCTTAGTGCCAAGGTGCTCGATGAGGTAGGCATTCCTTTCGAGGTGATGCTCCCCCTTGTAGATGAAACGGCACGCAAGGTACATAAACTGGCTCCGAAGGATGCTCAGACAGGACCTGCCATACGAGGCGACGAGAAGGTCATGGCCAGTCACACGTCCATCATCAAGGATGATGATATGCGTGAGATATACGAGCGCATGAGTCAGTCCATACAGAAATTATAAAGGTAAGAAAACTTGAAACACGAATGATCAATTACGACTTAACCAAAATCAAGGCTCTGGCCTTTGACGTAGACGGCGTGCTGAGTGCGGAAACCATCACGCAACATCCCAACGGTGACCCTATGCGTACCGTCAACATCAAGGATGGCTATGCCCTGCAATTGGCCATCAAGATGGGTTATCACGTTGCCATCATCACAGGCGGAACCGTTGAGGCAGTCCGCGTACGTTATGAAGGACTTGGCATTCCCGACGTGCATCTCGGCGCAGCCATCAAGATAGAGACCTACGAGAAGTTCCGCGACAAATATGGCCTCAAGGATGAGGAGATTATGTACATGGGCGATGACATCCCCGACTATGAAGTGCTTTGCCGTTGCGGTCTGCCGGTCTGCCCCTCCGATGCAGCCCCCGAAATCAAGGAGGTATGCACCTACATCTCTCCCAAGATGGGGGGCTACGGTTGTGTGCGCGACGTGCTGGAACAGATCATGAAGGCACAAGGCAAGTGGATGGCCGACAAGAAGGCATTCGGTTGGTAAAGGATGCATCCGAAGAATGTATGAGAACAGAAACAAGAAATACGGAACGCTTAAAATACACGAAAGCAAATCGACAATAAAATGAAATACATCTTGGCATCAGGAAGTCCCAGACGCAAGGAACTACTTGCAGGATTGGAGATTGAGTTTGAAGTCCGTCTGCTCGACGGTATAGACGAGAGTTATCCCGAAGGACTTTCCGGCGAGGAGATTGCACAGTACATAGCCAGCAAGAAGGCAACCGCCTATTTGGCCACTCTGGCCGACGATGAACTCATCATTACCGCTGACACCATCGTTTATCTTGACGGCATGGTATTAGGCAAACCAAAGGATGCGAAAGACGCTTGCCGTATGCTTTCCATGCTGAGTGGAAAAACGCATCAAGTCATCACCGGCGTGACACTTCTTACCAAGCAGAAACGCCACACCTTTGCCTCGGTCAGCAACGTCACCTTTGCCAACCTCACACAAGAAGAGATTGAGCATTACGTCAGTCATTACAACCCTACCGACAAGGCAGGTGCATACGGCATTCAGGAGTGGATTGGATTCATCGGTGTAGAACGTATCGAGGGTAGTTATTTCAACGTGATGGGTCTGCCCGTGCAAAGACTCTACAAGGAATTGAAACAATTCACGAGTAACAATTGAATCATTTTGCACTAAGTCCTTCCATTTCTGTCAATCTGCACTTCAAATAACGAGGATGCCTAAATAGAAGGATTTGTGCACCAAAATACAACACAAGAACAACAAAACAAATTAATAGAATGAAAAAGATACTATTTTCCCTTATTGCTCTTACAATAGGTTTCGCATTCACATCGTGCGAGGATGAGGAACGCAATCCGACTCCTCCCACCTTTAAGGGTTTCACATACTCTCCCAACCCTGTTCATCCCGGCGATACCATTACCATTTCGGCCATCTATGCCAACCGTGGCGAATTTGTGTACAAGCCTCGTTGTACATGGAAAATCAGTCTTGACACCCTTGATACCAAAACAAGTACCTACGAGAGTATACAATTCTCAAAGCAGAAGACACAGTCCATTTCAGACGAAACGCTATTTGTGCAGTACATCATCCCCAAGACCGCCAAGGTGGGACAGACTGCAAGATGCAGTTTCGACGTTGCCTTTGACAATGCAGTAGATGCCACCGCCATCGGAGCATCATGGACAAACCCTACAGAAAATGGTTACGTGGGAACTTTCGGAAGTTCTACCATACAATCAACTCTGTACAGCCATTGTTCGGGCAACATGACATTCAAAATAGAGTAATAAAAACTACACAGCACACAACAATTTGCGAAGTAGTGCGTTATTAAATACGTGAAGCAATTTATTCTCCATATCATCTGCGTGGTGCTACTGGCTTTCAGTGGCACTACTGTTCTTGTGGCACAGACGCCACAAGACAGCACAACCGCGCCAACACGCACCAAGGTGCACCTCAAGGGACGAGTGCTGGACGAGGACCAAAGTCCCCTACCCCTGGTCAGCGTAAAGGCAGAGGGACAAATGGCTGGTGCCATCACAAATATGAAAGGAGAATATTCCTTCGACTTTGAGAGTGCTGACAGCGTTGTCATACACTACTCACTCATCGGTTTCGAAAGCCGACAGCGAGTGCTGAAGAACCCGTCCGGCAACCTCAACCTTGTCGTCGTGATGCGAAGCAGTGGCAAAGACATGACCGAAGTTGAGGTGAAGACAACACGCACCCAGATGGGACAGACACAGACGCTGAACACAAAAGACCTACAACGCATGCCCTCTACAACAGGAAATGCAGTAGAAGAACTCGTGGCAACCCAAGCCGGCGTAAGCACGCACAACGAATTGTCCAGCCAATATAATGTACGTGGTGGTTCGTTTGACGAGAACAGCGTGTATATCAATGGTGTTGAAGTTTACCGTCCCATGCTTATCACGAGTGGCCAGCAAGAGGGACTCTCTGTCATCAACAGCGACATGGTGGAAAAAGTGGACTTCTCTGCCGGTGGCTTCGAGGCGAAATACGGAGACAAGATGTCAAGTGTACTCGACATCACTTACAGAAAGCCCCAACGTGCCGAGGCCAGTTTGCAGGCATCATTACTGGGCACCAATCTATATGCTGGCTACGGCAACAAGCGATTCAGTTTCAGCAATGGATTCCGCTACAAGACCAACCAGTACATGTTAGGTTCGTTGGACACACAAGGTGAATACAAACCACGTTTTCTTGACTATCAAGCTTACCTGTCGTGGACTCCCTTCAAGAACTGGACACTTGACGTAATAGGATATGTGAGCAAGAACGATTTCAAGTTCACACCTGCCACACGCGAAACCTCGTTTGGCACCTTGGAAGACGTCAAATCTTTCACGGTTTTTTTTGACGGATGGGAAGAAGACCAGTTCCGCACACTCTTCGGCACAGCCAAACTGTCTCACAAATTCAATGAGAAATCAAGCCTGTCACTTGCTTACTCTGCCTTCTCGACCCGTGAGCGTGTCACCTATGACATTCAAGGCGAATACATGCTGAATCAAACAGAAACCCAGGAACAACTGGGTGTAGGACGTTATCAGGAACATGCCCGCAACCTTTTGACATCCAACACCAACACGCTTCGACTGAACTACGATCAAAAGTTCAAGAATCATCAACTACTGGCGGGTATAGCATGGAAGAACGAGAAGGTAGACGAGCATACCAGCGAATGGGAAAGCCGTGACTCTTCTGGTTACAACATACCACATACAGGAAATGACTTGCTGATGATATACAACCTGAAAAGCATCAATTCCATCTCGACAAACACCACCGAGTTCTATGTCCAAGACACTTGGCGCCATCAGTCACAAGCAGGCATTATTACGGTAAACTATGGTGCACGACTTAGTTACTGGGACTGGAACGGGGAATGGTTGTTCAGTCCGCGTGCATGCATGGGATTTGTGCCCAGCAAGAACGAGAACTTCACCTTCCGCCTGGCCACCGGTTTGTACTACCAACGTCCTTTCTACAAGGAAATACGCGACAGCATCAACGACAACGGTAACTGCACAGTACTGTTGAACAAAGGCATCAATTCTCAGCGTTCGTTCCAAGTGGTCATCGGTGGCGACTACAAGTTCAAGATGGGCAATCGTCCGTTCAAGTTTACCAGCGAACTATACTATAAGGCACAATCCAACATCAACCCATACAACCTTGACAACCTCAAGGTAGTGTACTATGGCGAAAACATCGCAACAGGTTATGTGGTTGGAGCCGACTTCAAGGTTTACGGAGAGTTTGTTCCAGGCACGGACTCGTGGATAAGTTTCGGTCTGATGAAAGCATCAATGAACATCAACGGCAAGACCATTCCACAGCCCAACGACCAACGCTATAACCTCAACTTCTTCTTTACCGATTACTTCCCCGGCACTACGCGTTGGAAATTGAGCCTGAAAGCATCGTTTGCCGACGGACTTCCCTTTGGTGCACCACATACGGGATTGGAAAAGCATCGTTTCCGTGCACCAGCATACAAACGTGTGGATATCGGTATGAACTATCGCTTGCTCGACAACGAAAACAAGCACCTTGTCAACAATCCTATCCGCAACATCTGGTTAGGATTGGACTGCTTTAACATCTTCGACCTTAAAAACGTGAGTGGCTACTTTTGGATGTCGGATGTCACCAACCACATGTATGCTGTACCCAACTATCTGACCGGACGCATGCTGAATGCACGTCTCCTCATTGAGTTGTAGACAGAGAAGGATTGCAAATAGACCGAATAATAAACCGGATAATAAACCGATAATTTCTAACGGGATTGGCATCAGACAGGACATGAGTAACATTTAGTATATGACAATCAGAGAGAAAGTAACACAGAGCACGCAAATCACGGAATTCCAGCGTAAAGTCTACCTGGCATTGCTGGATGTGCCACGTGGTTCGACCATCACCTATGGAGAGTTGGCAAAACGCATTGGATGCCATAGTGCACAGGCGGTGGGACAAGCATTACGACGCAATCCCTTTGCTCCCGAAGTTCCCTGCCATCGTGTTATTGCCTCTGACGGGAGTCTGTGTGGTTTCCATGGGCAACGTGAGGGAGAAATGATAGAGAAAAAGAGAAAACTTCTTGAAAGTGAAAAACATTAGTCTTTTTAGTCTTTTAGTTTTTTCCTGTTCAGGTTTATGAGACTGTGTGCATAATACTATCAACCGACTTTTCGGACTGAACCGGAAACATTTCTGCTAATGAGAAAAAAGAAAAACACGAAGAGTCCTTTTCCAAAAAGGAAGAGAACTCTTCGTGGTCTTCATAATGCATTCACAATCTTCGTATGTATAGTAAGGGGTACAATGCCGAGCCCCCACATATACTGTTATTTCTTCTTTGAACCAGCCTGTGCCTTCTCAGCCTCAATACGTTGCTGATAGTATTTCTGCATTACGTAATAAGAGAGTTTCTTCTGTCCTTCGCTCGAAATGAGGCCCTTGCGGTTGAAGTAGTCCTGTACATCGGGCAAATAACGGGCTGTAGAACGGAAATCAACGAGAATCCAAGGAGACAAACCAGACAAGCCGTCGATCTTGTCAAGCATCTTGAGGTTCTCCTTGTACATATTCTCCTGATACTCCTCGCTCCAACGGGTCTCAATGTCTCCATGCATACCCTGCAAGGCACCACCACCAAACTCGCTCACGATAACGGGTTTCTCATAAGGAACCTCCCAAGTCATCTTCGAGGCATCCTGCCAGTCGCGATACCAGCCAATGTACTGGTTAAAGCTAACAACATCGACATACTCGTTCATGTTATCACTCAACTTGTTATGGTAGTTCGAAGCAGAAGTAACCTCCATAGCCATTGAGATGAGGCGAGTATCGTCTTGTGTGCGGGCATACTTGGCCAAAGAACTCAGGAACTTGTCACGAGGTTCGCTGTGGGGAGTCTCGTTTGCAATACTCCAGATGATGACGTTAGCACGATTCTTGTCGCGATAAATCATGTCATGCAACTGACGCTCTGCATTGGCATAGGTATCCTTGTTCTGCCAAGCGATAGTCCAATACACGGGAATCTCACTCCATACCATGATACCCATCTTCTCAGCCTCACGAACTTCATTCTCGCTATGGGGATAATGTGCCAGACGCACATAGTTACAGCCCATATCCTTAGCCCACGACAGCAAGGTGTGTGCCTGCTCTACTGTACGTGTACGGCCTTGTGTGAAAGGAGCCTCCTCGTGGATGCTGACACCACGCAGGAAGATCTTCTTGCCATTGAGCAGAATCTCCTTGCCACGTGTTTCTATGCAACGGAAACCGATTTCGTCGTTGATGACCTCATCGCCACGCTTGAAGGCAACACTATACAGTTTGGGAACCTCGGGTGTCCACAACACGGGCTTAGCCTTGATGCTAAGAGTAGCACGACCTTCTGCATCCGTCACAACAGTTTGATTTATCTTGAGTTCGGGGATGCTGACTGTCACCTCTTGTCCAGGGACTGCTTTGTTGAGTTTAACCCAACCGACAAGATGTTGCCAGTTTGTCTTGTCGAGTTGCAAAGAATAATCTTGCACGAAAGTTTCATCCACTTCGGTTAGGATGACGTCGCGAGTGATACCGCCATAGTTCCACCAATCGTAGATATTGGTAGGAATCTGCTCACGGTTACGCTTGTTGTCCACCTTTACGATGACATTGTTCTGACCTTCCTTCAAGGCAGAAGTCACGTCGAAGTTGAAAGGAGTAAAACCACCCACATGCTTGCCCATCTTCTTGCCATTCACATAAACGATAGCCTCATAGTTGACTGCACCAAAATACAGGATGGCACGCTTGCCGGGAGTGAGATGATAATCGAAAGTGCGACGGAACCAAACGGTACCCTCGTAGAAGAACAAACGTTCATCCTGCGTATTCCAGTCACCAGGAATACTCATCTGTGGACTGGTATCAAAGTTATACTCCACCAAATCGATTTTAGATTGTGCATGGGCATCCTGTGCGAAGCCCCAGCGCGTCTCGTTCATGCGATAGTCATAGAATCCGCGCTCCTGCACATCAACGATGTAACGCCATTTACCATTGAGCATCGTCTTGTTGCTACGTCCGTAGATGTTGTTCACAAGCGACACCTCCTGCGCCATAGCAGTCATGCAAAAGGCAAAAAGCAAAAGTGAGAACAGTGTCTTTTTCATTGTTGTATAGTTTTGATTATGGTTAATTTAGTCGGTTGGTATATTATAAGATTACATGCAAAGGTAGGTACTTTTTCCTTACTTACCAAATTTCTTCTGCAAAAGTTTATGCCATTAACACGTTCTGTACCTTAGTTTTGCACGAGGTTTCCCTACAATTTCGTGGAGAATCGTGCAGGATAGTAAGGGAAACGTTGGGCGAACCTGCTAAAAACTACCTTGTAAAAATGGTAGTATCATAGTTCTTCATCTCTGCGCGCAATTGTAGAGCACAGCCACCGGTAACCTCATCAAGTTTAGCCCAAAAACGGGGACTATGGTTCATCTCGATGGTATGACAAAGTTCGTGAAGTATAACATAATCAATGAGATGAGTTGGCAAAAGGAGCAGATAAAGGGATAGATTGATATTCTTACGTCCATTGCAACTGCCCCAACGCCCATGCGACTTTTTGATTTTGACCTCTCCATGCGTGAAGCCACATTGCTGAGCCAACTGATGCAAACGATCGGGCAAGACAATCTTTGCTTGCCTGCGCAAAGACTCCTCGGCCACCGTAACGAACCATTGTTGCAAGGTGGCATCATCAAATGAAGTACCTTGCGGATATGAAATGGTCAATGCTCCCTTGAAAAAACGTGCCGCTACCCTACGGACATCTGCCTCAGCAAGATGCATCTGAAAGAATTCACGTTCAATGGAAAAATCTGGACCGATAAATTGCTGTTGTACCTTTTGTGCATTACGTTCACGAAGTGCCAACAAGCGAGGGAGTATACGACCCACGCATGCGTTAAGATCTTTCAATGTAAAAAGGAGTGGCGTTGTTACACGCATTCCCTCTGCCGTAGGACGAAAAGTAAAACTACGGGCCCGGGCATTCGGACAAAGTTCCAGGGTGCCCAACTGGGGATGCTGTACAATCTTTCGTGGCATTGCAAATGGTTCAATTAGTCATCATCAAAGATTTTACTCATATACTGGTCCCAATTTTCGTCTTCCTTTGATTCATGAACTTCGTCAGTACCTTCCGTATTGTTATACCACTGATTGTCAGACAATGCGGAAAAAGGAGCAAAAATGACAGACCGGTTCAGCAAGGGCATACGAGGATGCCGAACAGGTTCATAACGAGGATGATCTATGATATCAGAATAATCCATACTAATAGACACGCAACTTGCGACCTGGGATAGGAACGAAGTCTTCGCCCAAGAAGTTCAACTTGTACAGACTGCTGAGTTTGATGCCATACATCTGGGCAATATCGTACATAGACTGTCCCTCGGTAACTACATGAGGATGGTTCTTGAAGGCACGGTCAGCACGCTTACGCTTGTTTTTGAGGTAGATGATACTGCCTACGGCAGGCTCCATGCCATCCAGCAAATCATTATACTTGCGCAACTTGTTCACGCCAACGCCCACCTGTGTGGCAATATAAGCGATGTTATCGCCTTGCTGAACACGAATGTAATAATTCTTATTATTCTCATACACAGGATGCTTGGTAAAGAAGTCATTTGTCTTTTTAGGCAAGTTAATGGTATAAGAGGAGGGATACGAAGTTTCTCTCTTAGTACTCTGTTGCGTATTTGTTGTCTGTGTAATCTTGGCAACCTTCTTATCACTCTGCGTAGCAATCTGATAACCAGTAGAAGAAGACTTCTGTCCCCGGTCATAATCAGTCAGGTTGTAGAGTTCGATGATGTTGATAAGGTTGGTAGCATAAGTAGGCGAAGTGGCATAACCACAGTCCTTCAAACCCTGTGCCCAACCCTTGTAGTCTGTAATCTTGAGATCAAAAAGCTTGGCATAACGAGGCTTTTTAAGAAACTGAGAGTGATCCTCATAACTCTCCTGAGCCGAAGAGTACTTGCGAAACTTATCATTGGGTTTGTCGTCAGAACGGACCACATAAGGTCCCGTCCAACCACTGCCAACCTTGATACCGAAGTGATTGTTGGCCTCGGTAGCCAACATACTGGTTCCGGCTCCGCTCTCGAGCAAACCTTGTGCCAAGGTAATGCTGGCGGGAATGCCATTACGATTCATCTGTTCGATAGCCATGCTGGCATACTTGTCAATATATGCTTGATAGGTGCTATTCTTTTTCAATTGTGCATACGCATGAGTGTGCGCGCAAACCATACATATTAACAGCAGAAAAAGAGGTAATATGTTACTTTTCTTCATTTTTAATAGTTTAATGGGCACAAAATTACAAAAAAATTAGCAATTGCCGAAAAAATGCAGTACTTTTGTACGATTTTAGAATCAAACAAGGTGAGAATACACGATTGAAGCGCATGTTTGCGTGTACAATTGCTATGCAACTGCCAATTGACGAAAGGAAATTGGTAGATGTTACACGTCAGTCAACCAACAACAGTTACGCGCCCTATCCGCACAGGAGCGTCATCACGCCTCTGACATGCGAAAACGGAATTCATGCTGTAAACACAATCAGACCCTATTGCCAATGCAATTTGTGGTCAGCGGTATATTTTAAGCAAATAATAAAATTACAATGATAACAGTTTCAAATTTGGCCATTCAGTTTGGCAAGCAAGTTCTTTACAAAGACGTAAACATCAAGTTCACTAACGGAAACATTTATGGCGTTATTGGCGCCAATGGTGCAGGTAAGTCAACCCTTCTGCGCGCCATCAGTGGCGAGTTGGAAGCAACCAAGGGCAAGATTGAACTGGGTCCCGGCGAGCGCCTCAGCGTGCTGGAGCAGGACCACTTCAAGTACGATGCAGAGACCGTACTGAACACCGTGTTGATGGGACACTCTACGATGTGGGAGGTGATGCGCGAGCGTGAAGCCCTCTACTCGAAGCCCGACTTCAGCGACGAGGATGGTATCCGCGTTGCCGAACTTGAGGACAAGTTTGCCGAGATGGGTGGTTATACTGCAGAAAGTGATGCAGCCACACTGTTGAGCGGTCTGGGCATCAAGGAGGACAAGCACTACCAGTTGATGGGTGAGCTCTCGGGTAAGGAGAAGGTGCGCGTAATGCTGGCAAAGGCGTTGTTCGGTAACCCCGACAACCTGTTGCTCGACGAGCCTACCAATGACCTTGACCTTGAGACCGTAGAATGGCTGGAGGACTATCTGGCAGATTTCGAACACACCGTGTTGGTTGTCAGCCACGACCGTCACTTCCTGGATGCTGTCAGCACCCATACCGTTGACATCGACTTCGGCAAGGTAACCCTGTTTGCCGGTAACTATTCATTCTGGTACCAGAGTAGTCAGTTGGCTTTGAAACAGGCACAGAACCAGAAGGCCAAGGCAGAGGAGAAGCGCAAGGAGTTGGAAGAGTTCATCCGTCGTTTTTCTGCCAATGCGGCAAAGAGCAAGCAGACAACCAGCCGTAAGAAGATGCTTGAGAAACTCAACGTGGAGGAGATCAAGCCTTCTACCCGCAAATACCCCGGCATCATCTTCCAGATGGAGCGCGAGCCCGGCAACCAGATTCTCGAGGTTCACGACCTGAAGGCTACCATGGACGATGGTACCGTATTGTTCGACAACATTGAGTTCAACATCGAGAAGGGACAGAAGGTAGTGTTCCTGAGTCACGACCCCCGTGCCATGACTGCCTTGTTCGAGATTATCAACGGCAACCGTCAGGCCGACAAGGGCACCTACTCTTGGGGTGTAACCATCACCAACGCTTACCTGCCCGTGGACAACACAGAGTTCTTCCAGAGCGAAATGAACCTTGTAGACTGGTTGAGCCAATACGGCGAAGGCAACGAAGTGTATTTCAAGAGCTTCCTCGGACGTATGCTGTTCAGCGGAGAGGATGTTTTGAAGAAGGTAAATGTACTCTCCGGAGGTGAGAAGATGCGTTGTATGATTGCACGCATGCAGTTGAACAATGCCAACTGCCTTATCCTCGACACTCCCACCAACCACCTCGATTTGGAGAGCATCCAGGCATTCAACAACAACCTGAAGCTGTACAAGGGTAACATCCTGTTCTCAAGCCACGACCACGAGTTCATTCAGACCATCGCTGACCGTATCATCGAGCTTACTCCCAACGGATGCATCGACAAGTTGATGGACTATGACGAGTATATCCACGACGAGAAGATTAAGGAACTCAGAACAAAAATGTACGAGGGATAATCCGTCATGCGGATACTGACATTTTTGCAGAAATACATATAAAAAGTCATAATGTTGAAATTTGGCAAGTTATTTGAGCGAAACAAAGCAAACCAAAAGAAGACGAAAATGAGCAATCAAAACAACGAGCTGAACGAAGAAGAAAAGTTGAATACCGAAGCCACAGAGCAGGAAACTGCCGAGCAGGCAGAAGGTCAGGCAGGAGAGACCGTAGAGGAGGCTCCTGCCGAGAAGACTGTTGAGGAGAAACTGGCCGATGCTCTGGCTGAGATAGAGGATTTGAAGAACAAGGCTTTGTATAAGCAAGCAGAGTTTGAAAACTACCGCAAGCGCGTCATCACCGAGAAAGCCGATCTCATCATGAACGGCGGAAAGAAGGTACTGGAGGCAATGTTGCCCGTAGTGGACGACATGGAACGTGCCCTGGCCCACATGGACAAGGCTGAAGACGTAGAGGCTGTGAAGGAAGGCGTAGACCTGATATACAAGAAATTCATGTCAACCCTCAAGGCTCAGGGTGTAACACCTATGGAGACTGCAAATGCCGACTTCAACACCGACTACCACGAGGCAGTAACACAGTTCCCCGCTCCTACAGACGAGCTCAAGGGCAAAGTCATTGACTGTGTGGAGCATGGCTACATGATTAACGACAAGGTGCTTCGCTACGCTAAAGTGGTAGTGGGAATCTAAGACATTTCGAAATCAATTTGATAATTGACAGTTAAATCGAGATTTATCGAGATTTTAATATGGCAAAAAGAGATTACTATGAAGTGCTCGGCGTCAGCAAGACTGCCGATGCAAAAGAAATAAAATCTGCCTATCGCAAGATGGCGCTCAAATACCACCCTGACCGCAACCCCGGCGACAAGGAAGCCGAGGAGAAGTTCAAGGAGGCAGCTGAGGCATACAGCGTACTGAGCGACGAGGACAAGCGCAGAAAGTATGACCAGTTCGGTCCTGATGGTGTAAATGGCGCCGGAGGATTCGGCGGAGGTGGATTCGGTGGTTTCGGCGGAGGCATGAACATGGAGGACATCTTCTCTGCCTTTGGCGACATCTTCGGAGGCGGTTTCAGCAGTGGATTCAGCAGTCGTGGCGGTGGCCATGCTCAAAGCAAGGGTAGCAACTTGCGCCTGAAGGTGAAGATGACCCTGGAAGAGGCTGCCAAGGGAGCCACCAAGCGATTCAACATCAAAAAACAAGTAAACTGTCCTGAGTGTCATGGAAGCGGTAGCGCTGACAGCCAAACCGAGACCTGTCCTCATTGCGGTGGTTCCGGCGTAGTGGTCAAGACCGTCAACTCACTCTTTGGTCGCGTGCAGACTCAGAGTCCATGTCCCCATTGCGGTGGAGAGGGCAAGACCATCAAGAACAAGTGCCCCCATTGCGGTGGAGAGGGTATTGTAAGCGGAACAGAAACGGTCGAGGTTAACATACCCGCAGGCGTAGACAGCGGTATGGTTGTCAACATACCTGGAAAGGGTAACGCAGGCCGACGCAATGGCGCCCCTGGCGACATCCAAGTGTACATTGAGATCGAGCCACACAAGGACTTCCTGAGAGAGGAAAACAACCTGATATACAACCTTTTGCTTGACTTCCCCACAGCCGCATTGGGCGGTACGGTAGAAATACCCACTCTTGACGGAAAAGTCAAGATTAAGATTGAACCCGGAACACAACCCGGCAAAGTAATGCGCCTGCGTGGCAAGGGTATGCCTGCCGTTTCGGGATACGGATATGGTTTTGGCGACATCATCGTGCACATCAGCATCTATGTTCCCGAGAATCCCAGCAAGGAAGAGCGCGAATTGATAGAGAAGATGAGAGATGCTGAGGGATTCAAACCCAACACCAGCATCAAGGAGAAGATTTTCAAGCGTTTCAGAAGTTTCTTTGATTAAAACGCTAATTGAGAGATAGACGCAGATCACGCAGGTTTCATCGATTACTCATACTGCATTAAAAGGCAGAAATGGCAATCCAGAAATCTGTGTAATCTGCGTCAAAACATATTAAGGTGGGTTCTATAAATTACCACCGCAGAAAAACAACTTAAATATGGGTTACGTTTTGCCATCTCTCGACCGGAGATTTGAGCAAACTAATTTATAGAACCCACCATAAAAGAATGACCTACGAAGAAACCATTGAGTATCTTTTCAACGTAGCTCCTTTGTTTCAAAATATCGGACAAGGAGCCTACAAGGAAGGTTTGAGCAACACCCATGCCTTGGACGAGCATTTCGGTCACCCACACCTGGCATACAAGACCATCCATGTTGCCGGCACCAACGGCAAAGGATCATGCAGTCACACGCTGGCAGCCATACTGCAGGAAGCAGGTTACAAAGTAGGTCTTTACACATCACCACACTTGGTGGACTTCCGAGAGAGAATCCGTGTTAACGGAGAGATGATTAGCAAACAGAGGGTTATTGACTTTGTGGAACAAGAACGAAGTTTCTTCGAGCCTTTATACCCCTCCTTCTTCGAATTAGCCACTTCGCTCGCTCTGCTCTATTTCAAGGAGCAAGAGGTAGACATTGCCGTAATAGAAGTTGGTTTGGGAGGACGTCTGGACTGCACCAATATCATCACGCCCATGGTGTCGTTAATCACCAACATCAGCTTTGACCACACCCAATTCCTTGGCAACACCCTACCCCTCATTGCAGGTGAAAAAGCTGGCATCATCAAAAGCGGTATTCCAGTAGTCATCAGTGAAACAAATGGTCATGCAGACGTAAAGGAAGTTTTCTTACAGAAAGCCATCGAAGTAAACACATCCATCACTTTTGCGGAAGAGACAGGAGAGGTGCGCAGTTGTACCACCTTACCCAGTGGTGGGAAACAATACGAGACGGCATCATTTGGTACCATTACGGGTGTTCTCGGAGGCGACTGCCAAGAGTTCAACACCAATGCTATTCTCAATGTAGTCAAAGTATTGCGTCGTAAAGGACTCGCCATTACCGACCAACAAGTCCGCAACGGTTTTGCAAACGTATGTCAAAGCACCGGACTGATGGGTCGATGGCAACGAGTCTGCGAATCGCCCCTGACCATCTGCGACACAGGTCACAACGTAGGGGGCATACAATACATAGCACAGCAGTTGATGCACATTCCTCACAACCGTCTTCACATCGTGATGGGAATGGTTGGAGACAAGGATGTCAAGGGCAGTTTGTCGCTTTTCCCCAAGGATGCCACTTACTATTTCACACAAGCCTCTGTAAAGAGGGCAATGCCCGCAGAACAGATTCAGATGCTGGGAAAAGAGCTGGGTCTTCATGGCAATGCATTCGCCCACGTCAAGGACGCTTATGAGAGCGCTGTGGGGAATGCGCAGGCAGACGACCTCATTTTCGTTGGCGGAAGCAGTTTTGTAGTCGCTGACTTCTTGGCCTTTTTCCAAAATTAGAATAAATAAAGCACTTTTTCAAGCATTCACTTGCAAGATTGAAAAAAAAATATTAAGTTTGCATCATAATTGTGTAACTTAAATCATACAATGATGGAACAGAAAAATTTATCAGGTCTGAAGCGCGAAGACTTCCAGGCCACAGTACAGGGAAAGAAAACTGATCTCTACACACTTTCAAACGCTTCTGGCGCATGTGTTCAAGTATGCAACTACGGTGGTGCAATCGTTGCCATCATGGTACCCGATAAGGACGGCAATTATGCCAATGTAATCCAGGGTTTCACCAACATCGACGAGCTCACAAACACCGAGGAAGTATTCCGCTCTACCCTCATCGGTCGCTATGGAAACCGTATCTGCAAGGGCAAGTTCACCATGAACGGCAAGGAGTACAGCCTGGCTCAGAACAATGGTGTGAACCACTTGCACGGCGGTCCTACCGGATGCCACGCCCGTGTATGGGATGCAGAGCAGGTTAACGATTCAGAGTTGGTTCTCCGTTACACCTTCGCCTACTATGAGGAAGGTTTCCCCGGCGAGTTGCAGATGACCGTGAAGTATTCATGGTCTGAGGACAACGAGCTGACCATCGACTACCGTGGTACTACCAACAAGAAGACCATCGTGAACATGACCCACCACGCATTCTTCTCACTGACCGGAATTGCCAACCCCACTCCCGACCAGTTGGATTGCGAGTTGCAGATCAATGCAGACTTCTATCTTCCCATCGACGAGACCAGCATTCCCACCGGTGAGATTCTGAAGGTTGAGGGTACTCCCTTCGATTTCCGTGCACCCAAGGTTGTTGGCAAGGAAATCAACGCAGACAACGAACAGCTCAAGAACGGTGCTGGTTATGACCACAACTACATCCTCAACAAAAAGGAGCCCGGAGAGTTGTCATTCGCAGCTAAACTGAAGGAACCCAAGAGCGGCCGTACACTTGAGACCTGGACAACAGAGCCCGGTTTGCAGTTCTATAGCGGTAACTTCTTGACTGGTGTAAAGGGACAGCACGATACTACCTTCCCCAAGCGTAGTGGTTTGTGCTTCGAGTCTCAGCACTTCCCCGACAGTCCTAACCGTCCTTATTTCCCCAGCTGCATCTTGATGCCTGGTCAGGTTTATACTTCAAAGACCATCTATAAGTTCGGCGCTGAGTAATTAATTCACAAAAATCCATCGGTTCACTCGTAAAAAGAGGGAATCGGTGGATTTCTTGCATGACTAACTCTTTAAAACTAATCAAATGGCTACAGAAAAGAAAAACGGCAAACTGATTGCCATCATTACGATGTGCTTCATCTTCGCGATGATCAGTTTCGTAACCAACATGGGTGCTCCCTTTGGAAACATTTGGGGTTTCACCTATCCATGGGCTGGTATGATGGGTAACATGATGAACTTCGCGGCATACCTCTTCATGGGTATTCCCGCAGGTAACATGTTGGTCAAATATGGTTACAAAAAAACAGCACTCATCGCGCTCGTAGTGGGCGTCATTGGCCTTGCCATTCAGTATGCTTCAAGCATCTTTGGTGCTGACGTAAAAGTATTTGAATACGACGGACAGATAGTTGCCCTTAACCTGATCATCTATCTGCTCGGTGCATTTATCTGCGGTTTCTGCGTATGTATGCTGAATACCGTTGTAAACCCCATGCTCAACCTTTTGGGTGGTGGTGGCAACAAGGGTAACCAATACATCCAGATTGGTGGTACCCTTAACTCACTTACTGGTACCTTGACTCCTCTGCTTACTGGTATGCTCGTAGGCACACTGACCAAGGACACCACAATGGGTGCAGTTGCTCCCTTGCTCTTCGTGGGAATGGCAGTATTCACCATCTCATTCTTCATCATTGCTAAGGTGGACATTCCCGAACCCCAGGCAGAGGTAAAGGAGAAGATCAAGGTGACAAGTCCTCTCAAGTTCCGCCACACCGTGCTGGGTATCATTGCCATCTTCTTCTATGTGGGTGTTGAAATCGGTATTCCTGCTGAGTTGAACTTCTACATTTCAAACCTCACCAAGGACGGAGAAATTATCGAAGGTGCATCAACCGTAGGTGGTTCATTTGCAGCTGCATACTGGTTGCTTATGATGAGCGGACGTTTCCTCAGCTCATTCATCAGTGGTAAGGTAAGCACAAAGGTCCAGATGACTGTAGTTTCTATTTTGGCTATTGCCCTTCTGCTCTTCGCAGTATTCATGCCAAGCGACGTAACTACCGATTTCAATGGTATTCCTGTACCTATCAAGTGTTTTGCCATTGCTGCTTGTGGTCTTTGCACATCAATCATGTGGGGTGGTATCTTTAACCTCGCTGTAGAGGGATTGGGCAAGTACACAGCACCTGCTTCAGGATTGTTCATGACTATGGTTGTGGGCGGTGGTATCATGCCTCTCATCCAGCGTCAGATTTCTCTGAACGTTGACCCCATCACCAGTTACTGGGTAATCATCGCCATGGTGGCATACATCTTGTTCTACGCACTTATCGGTAGCAAGAATGTCAACAAGGACATCAAAGTAGACTAATTATAAAGAATAATATTAACTAAAAACCTAATACGATTATGAGACTTACAATTGACGACGTAAGAAGCCGCTTCATCAAGCACTTCGATGGAACAACTGGTAACGTATATGCTTCACCCGGCCGTATCAACCTGATTGGTGAGCATACCGATTATAATAACGGATTCGTATTCCCCGGTGCCGTACAGCAGGGAATGATTGCAGAGATTAAGCCTAACGGTACTCGCAATGTGAATGCATACTCTATCGACTTGAAGGACAAGGTTACCTTCTCACTCGATGACCCCAAGGGTCCTACTGCAAGTTGGGCTCGCTACATCTTCGGTGTATGCCGTGAGATGATGGAGTTGGGTGTTCCCGTTGAAGGTTTCAACACAGCCTTCGCTGGTGATGTACCCCTTGGTGCTGGTATGTCCTCTTCTGCTGCTCTTGAGAGCTGTTTTGCTTTCGCTATCAACGATCTGTGGGGCGAGAACAAGATTGAGAAGATGGAGTTGGCACGTGTAGGTCAGCGCACAGAGCACAAATACGTAGGTTGCAACTGCGGTATCATGGACCAGTTTGCTTCTGTACACGGTAAGGCTGGTAGCCTGATGCGTCTGGACTGCCGTAGCGGTGAGTTTGAATACTTCCCCTGGAACCCCAAGGGTTACAAGCTCGTTTTGGTAAACAGTCAGGTTAAGCACACCTTGGCAGGTTCACCCTACAACGAGCGCCGCTTGAGTTGCGAGCGTGTTGCAGCTGTTATCGCTAAGCACCATGCAGAGGTTCAGACCTTACGCGATGCGAACTATGAGATGCTCGAGGAGGTTAAGCCCGAGGTTAGCGAGGAGGACTACAAGCGTGCTCGCTATGTCATCGGTGAGGTAGACCGCGTACTCAAGGTATGTGCTGCTTTGGAAGCTGGTGACTACGAGACAGTTGGTAAGATGATGTACGAGACTCACTACGGTTTGAGCAAGGAATATGAAGTATCTTGCGAAGAGCTCGATTTCTTGAACGACATCGCAAAGGAAGAAGGTGTTACCGGTTCACGCATCATGGGTGGTGGATTTGGTGGTTGCACCATCAACCTCGTAGCAGACGAGCTGTACAGCAACTTCGTAAACAAGGCAAAAACCAAGTTTGCTGAGAAATACGGTAAAGAACCTATCATCATTGACGTTGTCATCGGTGACGGTTCACGCAAACTCTGCTAATCGTTAGTACATAAACTGTATAATTAAGGAGTTAAGGTAGCAAGCCGAGGCCATACATTATAAATATAGTGTATTTCCGACGCTTCCAACCTTAATTCCTTAGACTGCAAATAGCAAATAGCAAAAACAACAATTTAATTAATATGAAAAAACTATTCAAGACAGCGCTGTTCGTAGCTTCTGCAGCTATGGTAGTGGCTTGTAACAACAGGGACAAAGCAGCCAGCGCAGAAGCCGGACTCAAGTCTGGCCTTAACCCCGCAGACTTCGACACAACTTATGTCGATCCTATTCGCGGTGAGAAAAAAATCGCTCTTTACACACTAACCAACCACAATGGTATGGAGGTAAGCATCACCAACTTTGGTGGTCGTATCGTCAGCGTAGTAGTTCCCGACAAGGATGGCAAACCTACCGATGTAGTGCTGGGTTACCCCACAGCAAAGGATTATTTCCCCGAAAACAACAAGAGTGACTTCGGTTCTTCTGTAGGTCGCTATGCCAACCGTATCAACAAGGGCCAGTTCCCCTTGGGTGACAGCATCATCCAGCTCGAGACCAACAACTACGGTCACATGCTCCATGGCTATCCCCGTGAATGGATGTACATCCCCTACGATGCAGAGCAGCCCGACAGCAGCACTGTTGTACTCTCTTTGACTTCACCCGACGGCGAAGGTAATTTCCCCGGCGAGGTTAAGGTTAGCGTAACCATGAAGTTGACTGATGATAATGCTATCGACATTACATACAAGGGTACAACCAACAAGACCACTATCTTGAACATGACTAACCACAGTTACTTCAACTTGAGTGGCGATCCTACCAAACCCATCACCGACCACATGATGCAGATTAATGCACAGAACTATACTCCTACCGATAACACCTACATGACAACTGGTGAGATCGTTAAGGTAGAAGGCACTTGCTTTGATTTCCGTCAGCCCAAGGCTATTGGTACTGACTTTGAGACCGCAGAGGCTATCAAGGCTATCGAGGACGGTGAGGACCATACAGGTTACGACCACAACTGGTGTCTTGACACCTATGCTGACGGCAAGGGTGATGACACCAAGGTTTGTGCTACTGCATGGAGCCCCGTTACAGGCATCCAGTTGGATGTATACACCAACGAACCTGGTATCCAGTTCTATAGCGGTAACTTTCAGAATGGTACTGTAGTAGGTAAGAAGGGCATCAAGTATCCCAAGAATGCAGCATTCTGCCTTGAGACACAGAAGTATCCCAACTGTCCCAATGTTCCCACATGGCCCAGCTGTACTCTCAACCCCGGCGAGGAGTATTATAGCCACTGTATATACAAGTTCTCTATTCACAAGTAATCATTAAAACATAGATAAAGATGAACAGTATATCAGAAGCTATTGCACAGTCTGGATTTAAGACCGTCGACTTTATTATTCTCGTTGTATATCTTTGCCTTTTGGTCGGTTTGGGAATGTTCCTGAGCCGTTCAAAGAAGGGTGAGGAAAAGAGCGCTACCGACTACTTCTTGGCAGGTAACACCTTGACTTGGTGGGCAGTCGGTGCATCATTGATTGCAGCAAACATTTCTGCAGAGCAGTTTATCGGTATGTCTGGTACCGGTTTCAAGGATGGTATTGCCATTGCCGCATACGAGGTCATGGCTGCTGTCACCTTGGTTGTCATTGGTAAGTTCTTGCTTCCCATCATGATCAAGCGTAAGATCTTCACCATTCCACAGTTCCTTCGTGAGCGCTATAATGATGGTGTAGGTCTGGCATTCTCTGTGCTGTGGTTGTTCCTCTATGTATTCGTTAACTTGACCTCTGTTGCATGGTTGGGTGCTTTGGCAATCGAGCAGATCCTCGGTCTGCAGGATGCCATGTTGGTAATCTTCGGCATGGAAGTTTCTATGCGTATGGTTATCATCATCGGTCTCTTCCTTATCGCAGGTATCTATTCTATCTATGGAGGTTTGGCATCAGTAGCATGGACTGACGTTATGCAAGTTGTATTCCTCGTTGGTGGTGGTTTGATTACCGCTTACATCGCATTGTCTGAGATTGGCGATGTAATGGGTAAGGACATCTTCGGTTCTTTGAGTCAGATATTCGGAGAAATGACAACCGGAGAGCATGCTACGGATACACACTTCCATCTTGTCATTCGTGAATCTTCAAGCCAGGAGGCATTCAACAACGTTCCCGGTATCGCAGCTATCGTCGGTGGTGTATGGTTGACCAACTTGGGTTACTGGGGTTTCAACCAGTATATTATCCAGAAGGGTCTTGCTGCAAAGAACATTGACGAGGCTAAGAAGGGTCTTGTATTCGCAGGTTTCCTGAAGATTTTGATTCCCTTCATCGTGGTTCTCCCCGGTATCTGCGCTTACTACATCTTCGAGATGCATCCCGAATACATCGACCAGATGGGCTTGCAAGGTGACATCGCACGTTCTGACGATGCTTATCCATGGTTGATTCGTAACTTTACTCCTACCGGTATCAAGGGTCTGTCATTCGCAGCTCTTACCGCTGCCATCATTTCTTCTTTGGCATCTATGTTCAACAGTACTTCTACCCTGTTCACCATGGATATCTACAAGAAATACATCAATCCTAAGGCAAACGACAAGAAGCTTGTTAACGTAGGTCGTCTTACCGCTATCGCAGCGCTTATCATTGCTGCTATCGCAGTTAAGCCCTTGTTGGGTGGTCTCGATCAGGCATTCCAGTACATCCAGGAGTACTCTGGCTTTATCTATCCCGGTATCATCACCGTATTCGGTCTGGGTCTGTTGTGGAAGCGTGCTTCATCAAAGGCTGCCGTTTGGACAGCAATCATTACCATCCCCATGGGAGTAGTATTCAAGTTGGCATTCCCTGAGGTTGCCTTCCAGCTCCGTGCAGGTTACATCTTCATCATCCTCGTAACCTTCTTCATCTTGGTTTCTTACCTTGACAACAAGTATATCAAGGCTGATGCGCCTGCTGCAGAGGACAAGGCTGCGATGTTGAAGTGGTCTAAGATTTTGGGCACAGTAGGTATCGTGATGATTCTCGCTGCAGTTATCGTACTCATTATGGGTAAGAGCACCGAGATTACCGCTTACCTCAACGATATCGGCTTCCAGGCATTCATCTTCTTCGGTGTATTGGTTGGTTGCAACGGTATTTGGTTGCACAGCAATGCTGTTGATAACAAGCAGGACAACAAGGCTCTGCCCATCGACTTGTCGTTGTTCACAACCACACGTGGTTACACTTACGGTACCATCGGAATCATTGCAACAACCTTGTTGCTCTATGTTCTCCTCTGGTAAGTAATAAAACAATTAAGGTATGGGGAAATTAAAGCCCCATACCTTAATATATAAGAAAAACAAAAAAAGAGATATTCGACCTATACAAAAGATGCGAATGTACGAGTTGCATACAGTCACCCCCGAAGTGCGCACGAAACAGTCCAGAAAAGCAAACTAAAGGCAAGATCGTATACAACACGAACATCGTAAACTATCTAAATATACTTCCGATTGTAAAACGTCGAAAAAAGACTTTCGTTAATATTAAACTAAACAGAAATACAATGTTAGAAGAACTGAAAGAAAAGGTTTTCAAAGCCAACCTTGACCTTGTTAAGCAAGGCTTGGTAATTTTCACTTGGGGTAATGTCAGCGGTATTGACCGTGAGAAGGGGTTGGTTGTAATCAAGCCCAGTGGTGTAAGCTACGATGACATGAAAGCAAGTGATATGGTTGTTGTTGACCTCAACACCGGTAAGGTTGTTGAAGGCGACCTCAATCCTTCAAGTGATACTCCCACCCACCTTGTACTCTACAGAGCATTCCCCAACATTCAGGGTGTAGTACATACACACTCTACTTATGCTACTGCATTTGCTCAGGCTGGCCAAGACATTCCCAACATCGGCACCACACATGCTGATTATTTCTACAAGGCTATTCCCTGTACACGCGACATGACCAAGGAGGAGGTTGAAGGCGAATATGAGTTGGAGACTGGTAACGTTATCGTTGACGAGATTCTCAACATTCGCAAGATCAATCCAGATCACACTCCTGCCGTTCTTGTCAAGAACCACGGTCCTTTCAGTTGGGGTACATCTCCCGACAATGCTGTATACAATGCTAAGGTTATGGAACAAGTGGCAAAGATGGCATTCATCAGTTTCAGTGTGAATCCTCTTACCACAATGAATCCCCTCTTGGTAGAAAAGCATTATAACCGCAAGCATGGTCCCAATGCATACTATGGTCAGAAAGGTCAGAAGCACTAATGCTTAATAAAATAAAGTTAAGATAAAAAAATAATAACCATAAAATAATTTGATAAAAGAAACTTTGTATGGACATAGAACATAGAAAACGAATGCATCTGTCCATTATCGCAAATTTTCATTTGTCAAATATCAATTAAAAGTTAAAAAATATGTTTGAAAATTTGGAAGTTTGGTGGCTGTCAGGTACACAGTTACTGTATGGAGAGCAGGTTCTCGGTCAGGTAGACGAGCACTCAAATATTATGATTGATGGTATTAACAAGAGCGGTAATGTTCCTGTTAAGATTGTATATAAAGGCACAGTAAAGTCTTCTCAGGAAGCTGAGAAACTGATGAAGGAAGCAAACAGCGCAGAGAACTGCGTAGGTGTTATCACATGGATGCATACCTTCTCACCCGCAAAGATGTGGATCAAGGGTCTGCAGGCATTGCAGAAGCCTATGCTTCACTTCCACACTCAGTTCAACACAGAGATACCCTGGAGCGAGATTGATATGGACTTCATGAACCTCAACCAGAGTGCTCATGGTGATATCGAGTTCGGTCATGCTTGCACACGTATGCGTATCAACCGTAAGGTAGTTGCAGGTCACTGGACTAACGAGGAGGCTCAGAAGAAGATTGGTGTGTGGGCTCGTACCGCAGCTGCCGTAGCTGATGCAAAGAACGTTCGTTGCTTGATGTTTGGTATGAACATGAACAACGTATCAGTTACCGATGGTGACCGCGTTGAGTTTGAGCAGCGTTTGGGCTACCATGTAGACTACTATCCCGTTTCTTCATTGATGGACTACTTCAAGAAAGTTACTGATGCTGAGGCAGATGCTTTGGTTGAGCAGTACAAGAAGGAATACACCATCAAGATTGACGAGAGTGGCGAAGAGGTTTATTGGGAGAAGGTTAAGAATGCCGCTAAGGCTGAAATTGCTATTCGTGCCGTCCTGAAAGATGAGGGTGCAACAGCTTTCACAACCAACTTCGATGACCTTGGTGATGCAGACATTGATGCTCCTGATTTCTGTGGTTTCGACCAGATTCCCGGTCTTGCTTCACAGCGTTTGATGGCAGAGGGTATCGGTTTTGGTGCAGAGGGTGACTGGAAGACTGCATGTCTCTACCGTTCACTTTGGGTAATGAATCAGGGCCTTGCAAAGGGCTGTTCATTCCTCGAGGACTACACACTGAACTTCGCTGGCGACAAGAGTTCTTGCCTCCAGAGCCATATGTTGGAGGTTACTCCTCTTATCGCTGTTGACAAGCCAACCCTCGAAGTACATTTCCTCGGCATTGGTATCCGCAAGCAGATGACTGCTCGTCTTGTATTCACCTCAAAGACCGGTATGGGTGTTAAGGCAACCGTTGTTGATTTGGGTAACCGTTTCCGTTTGATTACTCAGGAGGTAGAGTGCATCGAACCCAAGCCCATGCCTAACCTTCCCGTTGCTTCTGCTCTCTGGATTCCCCAGCCCACCTTCGAGATTGGTGCAGCTGCATGGATTCTGGCAGGTGGTACACACCACAGCGCTTTCTCTTACGACATCACCGAAGAGTATTGGGAAGACTTCGCTGAGATGACTGGCATCGAATATGTAGCCATCAACAAGAATACCACTATCCCCGAATTCAAGAAGGAGCTCCGCAACAACGAGATTTATTACATGCTGAATAAGGCATTACGTTAAAAGTAAAATCCTTCAAGAAAATGACTGCAAAAGAAACTATCATTGCTGGCAAGGCCATCCTCGGTATTGAGTTTGGTTCTACCCGTATCAAGGCTGTTCTTATTGACCAGGAAAACAAGCCCATAGCACAAGGTAGCCATGAGTGGGAAAACCAACTCGTTGACGGCCTTTGGACATATAACATTGACCGTATCTGGTACGGTTTGCAGGACTGCTACGCTGACCTTCGCAAGAACGTCATTGCAGAGTATGACTGCGAAATAGAGAATCTCGCGGCCATCGGTATCTCTGCCATGATGCACGGATACATGGCATTCGGTAAGGATGAGAAGATTCTCGTTCCTTTCCGCACATGGCGTAACACAAACACCGGCCAGGCTGCTGCAGAGCTCTCAAAACTCTTCAACTACAACATCCCCTTGCGTTGGTCTATATCTCACCTTTATCAGTGCATTCTGAATGGCGACGAGCATGTAAAGGAGATTACCTATCTCACCACTCTCGCAGGTTACATTCACTGGCGTCTCACTGGCAAGAAGGTCCTCGGTGTAGGCGATGCTTCAGGTATGATTCCTGTTGATCCTGCTACCAAGACATACGACGCAGAAATGGTTCAGAAGTTCAATGCTCTCATCGAACCCAAAGGATATGATTGGAAACTCGAAGATATCCTCCCCGTCAGCCTTTCTGCTGGAGAGGATGCTGGTAACCTGACAGAGCACGGTGCAGAGCGTCTTGACATCTCTGGACACCTGAAAGCAGGATGCCCCATCTGTCCTCCCGAGGGCGATGCTGGCACCGGTATGGTGGCCACCAACGCAGTAAAACAGCGTACTGGTAACGTTAGCGCAGGTACATCAAGTTTCTCAATGATTGTACTGGAGAAGCCTCTCTCAAAGCCCTATGAGCCCATTGATATGGTAACAACTCCCGATGGTTCACTTGTTGCTATGGTTCACTGCAACAACTGTACTAGCGACATCAACGCATGGGTAGGTTTGTTCAAGGAGTACCAGCAGTTGCTCGGTGTTCCCGTTGATATGAATGAACTCTATGGCAAGTTATTCAATGCAGCTTTGACCGGTGATGCTGACTGCGGTGGAGTAATGTCATTCAACTACATCTCTGGTGAACCTATCACGGGTATGCAGGAGGGACGTCCTATGGTAGTACGTTCTGCAAACGACAAGTTCAACTTGGCTAATCTGATGCGTGCACACCTTTATGGTGCAATCGCAGTGTTAAAGATTGGTAACGACATACTCTTGAACGAAGAGAAGATCAAAATTGACCGTATCACCGGTCATGGTGGCTACTTCAAGACTGCAGGCGTAGGTCAGCGCATGTTGGCAGCGGCTCTCAACTCTCCCATCTCTGTTATGGAGACTGCTGGTGAGGGTGGTGCATGGGGTATTGCCCTCTTGGCAAGCTACCTCATCAACAAGGGTAACCGCAACTTGGCAGACTGGCTCGAAGACGTTGTATTTGCTGGTAACACTGGCGTTTCTATTGCTCCTACTAACGAGGACGTAGAAGGCTTTAACAAGTACATCGAAAACTACAAGGCTTGCCTGCCCATCGAAGCTGCAGCAGTAGCGAACAAGAAATAATTATTTAATTTAATCATAAATCAAATGGCAAATTCAATTGAAATTTTGAACAAGGCAGCGAATAACATTCGTATTTTGGCTGCCAGTGCAGTAGAAAAGGCAAAGAGTGGTCACCCCGGTGGTGCCATGGGTGGTGCCGATTTCATCAACGTACTCTATAGCGAGTATTTGAACTACGACCCCAAGAACCCTGAGTGGGTAGGTCGCGACCGTTTCTTCTTGGATCCTGGTCACATGGCTCCCATGTTGTACTCACAGCTCTGCTTGGCTGGCAAGTTCACCCTCGATGAGTTGGCACAACTCCGTCAGTGGGGTTCTCCCACCACTGGTCACCCCGAGTATGAAGTAGCTCGTGGTATCGAAAACACCTCTGGTCCTCTCGGTCAGGGACACGCATATGCTATCGGTGCTGCTATCGCCGCTAAGTTCTTGGCTGCTCACACTGGCAACCCCACCTTCGCTAAGGAGACCATCTACGCATACATTTCTGACGGTGGTATTCAGGAGGAGGTTTCTCAGGGTGCTGCCCGTATCGCAGGCAACCTCGGTTTGGACAACCTTATCATGTTCTACGACTGCAATGACATCCAGCTCTCGACCGAGACCAAGGAGGTTATGAATGAGGATACCGCTGCTAAGTATCGTGCACAGGGTTGGGAAGTTATCGAAATCAACGGTAACGACGCAGTTCAGATCCGTGCTGCAATCGAGAAGGCTAAAGCAGTAACTGGCAAGCCCACCTTGATTATTGGTAAGTGTATCATGGGTAAGGGTGCTTTGAAGGCTGACGGTACCTCATACGAGGCTAACTGCAAGACTCACGGAGCTCCTCTCGGTGGTGATGCTTATATCAACACTATCAAGAACTTGGGTGGTGACCCCGAGAATCCATTCCAGATTTTCCCCGAAGTTCAGGATTTGTATGCTAAGCGTGCAAAGGAACTTGAGGCAATCTGCGCTGAGCGCTATGCAGAGGAAAAGGCATGGGCTGATGCTAACTCCGACAAGGCTGCACAGCAGGCTGATTGGTTCAGTGGCAAGTCTCCCAAGATTGACTGGAGCGCATGCACACAGAAGGACAACGATGCTACCCGTAATGCATCAGCAGCATGTTTGAGCGTATTGGCAAAGCAGGTTCCCAACATGATCTGCGCTTCTGCCGACCTTTCTAACTCAGATAAGACTGATGGTTTCTTGAAGGAGACCAAGGCTCTTAAGGCTGGTGATTTCTCTGGTGCATTCTTCCAGGCTGGTGTTGCAGAGTTTACAATGGCTTGCTGCTGCGTAGGTATGGCTCTTCACGGTGGTGTTA
Organism: Bacteroidaceae bacterium; assembly: GCA_045643405.1. Lineage (GTDB taxonomy): Bacteria > Bacteroidota > Bacteroidia > Bacteroidales > Bacteroidaceae > Physcousia. The sequence continues at coordinate 43,341 of JAZUKS010000057.1, forward strand.
TCCCCGCTTGCGGAACCTTCTTCGTATTCTCACAGTACATGTTGCCCGTTGTACGTATGGCAGCCCTCATGCAGTTGCCCGTTAAGTTCATTTGGACCCATGATGCATTCCGCGTAGGTGAGGATGGTCCTACCCACGAGCCTGTTGAGCATGAGGCACAGATTCGTCTCATGGAGAAGCTGAAGCGTCACGATGGCAAGAACTCTTGCCTCGTACTCCGTCCTGCAGATGCAAAGGAGACCACTACCGCTTGGGCTATGGCTATGGAGAACATGGAGAGTCCTACTGCACTCATCCTCTCTCGCCAGAACATCAACAACCTTCCCGAGGGCAACGACTACGAGCAGGCTCGCAAGGGTGGTTACGTTGTAGCAGGTTCAGACGAGAATCCTGATGTTGTAATGGTAGCTACCGGTTCTGAGGTTTCTACTCTCGTTAGCGGTGCAGAACTCCTCCGTAAGGATGGTGTTAAGGTACGCAACGAAAGCGTTCCTTCTGAGGGTCTCTTCCGCACACAGAGCGCAGAGTATCAGCAGAGCGTAGTTCCCGCAGGTGCTAAGGTATTCGGTATGACTGCTGGTCTTCCCGTTAACCTTCAGGCATTCCTCATCGGTGCTGATCCCAAGTCAAAAATCTGGGGTCTCGAGAGTTTCGGTTTCTCTGCTCCCTACAAGGTGCTCGATGAGAAGCTCGGCTACACCGCAGAGAACGTATACAACCAGGTTAAGAGCATGCTCTAATCCTAAGGATTATAAATAAAAACATTTGTGGTTCTAGACCTTCTAGTTATTCTAGAATTTCTAGAACCACTTTTTTAAGTAGATATGGAAATAAAAACAGTAGGACTTGCCAGCGATCACGCAGCATTTCCTTTGAAGCAATTCGTAAAGAAGTACCTGGAGGAAAAAGGTATTGCATACAAGGATTATGGCACTTACGCCGAGGACAGCTGTAACTACGCAACCTATGGTCATGCATTGGCAGAAGGAATCGAGAAAGGCGAAGTTTATCCCGGTATCGCCATGTGCGGTAGCGGTGAGGGTATCTCTATGACACTTAACAAGCACCAGAGCATTCGTGCAGGACTTGTTTGGCAAGCTGAGATAGCACACCTCATTCGTGAGCACAACAATGCTAATGTAATAGTATTCCCTGGTCGTTTTATCAGCGAAGAGACTTGTCGTGAATGTCTTGATGAATTCTTCGGCACAGAGTTTGCCGGTGGACGCCACCAGACACGAATTGATGATATTCCTGTAAAATAACAAAGAAAAAGGGTTAACCAAGTATTATCAAAAACCAACTCCTCATATGAGAAGTTGGTTTTTTTTATATTGTCAATATAATCTGAATAAAAGTTACAAATAAACAGCGATTACAAAATTGCGCGCAAAACAAGACATACATCGTCTACATAATTCCGGGATGAGAAGATAACAGCATTTACTGCCAATCCCGAGCATCCATACATACTGCCGTTGCTTCTCTTTTGTCATTCGGTATACCATACAACGAAAGAAGCCCCGGGCAAATGCTCGGGGCTTCATCATGAAAAACGGCGGCTACCTACTCTCCCACGGGTGTGCAGTACCATCGGCGCGGGCGGGCTTAACTTCTCTGTTCGGGATGGGAAGAGGTGGAACCCCGCCACTATAGCCACCTGAATAGCGG
>JAZUKS010000058.1:0-7774 GCA_045643405.1 Bacteroidaceae bacterium
TGGATAAATGAAAAAGACATACCGTCATCCAACATGTGCATGTAAGATACTAAATCTGATAAAGACTTCTGTCTGCGCTTTTTTGTCAACATAATAAAACCCCGAAAGTTTTTTGTCTAACTTTCGGGGTTCATCTCAACATAGCACACACCCTCCTCGTCAAATTATGCTTTATGAAATAGTTTACTTCTTGTCAGCAGGCTTTGTTGCAGCCTTCTTAACAACAGCCTTCTTGGCAGGAGCAGCCTTCTTGGCGGGAGCCTTAGCTTCTGCTTTGGGGGCATCTGCCTTTGCCTCAACCTTTGGAGCAGGTGCCTTCTTGGCAGGTGCCTTCTTAGCGGGAGCTTTCTTGACAGGAGCAGGCTTCTTCTCTTCCTTGGGAGCAGCACCTTCGAGCTTTGCCAAACGAGCGCGCAACTGACTAATCTCATGCTCACGAGCCTCAATCTCCTTACCCTGATTGTGGATAGTGGTATAAAGAGCATTCAACTCGTCATTCTCAACTTCCATGGGGAAGAGATCCTGTACACGCTTGATAAAGTCACCAAGGATGTTCATGTAGTTGGTGAATGCATCATAGGGACTATCATAGAAACCGCGAATCATATTGACACTCATGGGTTTGGTAGTCATATAGCGGAAGTTGTTGCTTGCCTGAATACGGTCCCAATCCTGCTTGATACGACGATCCTGGCAAGCCATGATACGACCAGCTTCCTGATAGAGCTTACTGAATGCCTCACGCTGCATGCCGTTACCCAACCAGCAACTGGTATCACGCTCCTCATCGTTCCAGCTGACAGACTCAGGCATGTCCATTGCTGCAACAGCCTTGGTCTTGCCAACAATCTCGCTAGGAGTAGCAAACTCTATGCCACGCTCCTTGCAAGCAGCAGGCAATGCCTTGAAGAAATCAAGGATATTGCTGCTAAGAGGCTGGAAGATACCCAATGCGCAAAGTTCCATGAAGATGTTTACAACCTGTTCCTCCTGAGGAAGCTGTGCAATCCAATCTGCATAACGGTCACTCATAAGAGGATATTCACTCCAACTGGTATCGTTGAAACGCAAAGAGATATCGTCAGAGAGTTTGTAGTCACGCAACAAAAGACTGACCTTAGGATCGTGTGCACAACTATAAACGAAATGAGGACTCTTCCAACCCAAAACGTGCTTAGCACCTTCAGCAATCATTGCCTTGAATCCCAGACGACCAGCCAAAGCACCAATCTCGTCATTGTAAATCAAACTACTGTTGCGAAGTACCTGAGGTTCCTGGCCAAAGAGCTCCTTGATCATCTTACGCTGACGGGTAACCTCCTCTGCAAAGACCTCTTCGCTTGCCAATGAAGAAAGACCATGGCTGTAGGGTTCTGCCAAGAATTCAACACAACCAGTCTTTGACAATTCCTGCAAGAGTTCGATAACCTCGGGAGCATAATCCTCGAGCAACTCGATAGCTACACCCGAAAGCGAGAATGCAACCTTGAAGTATTTGCCATAGGTTTCGGTCATTTCAAGCATTGCCTTCAATGCGGGAATATAGCTACGCTCTGCAGTCTCTGTTATGGCGCGCTCATTCTCGTAGTCATCATAGTAATAATGATCAGCACCGATATCAAAGAAACGATACCTCTTGAGATGAACGGGTTGATGTATCTCGAAATATAAACAAATTGTTTTCATAATATTCTAAGATTGTGACCTCCATCCTACCCCTCCCCCGAGGGAGAGAATAAAACGAGATGGTCGATTTTTGGATTACTTAATTATTTATAATGTGTAATTCCGAACCTCCCCCTGCCTCGGGGCAGGGTTTGGGGGTGGGTTATTTGATGCCTTTTACTGCATTTAGGTACTCGTCGTTATTGAACCATCCACGGCTGATAAGCTGGTTATAGCACTCGCGAATGCGAAGACCAACCTTCTCCCATGTTATGCGGTCAACCTCCTTGATACCCTCCTCGCTGAGTTGCTTCCAAAGCATTTCATTGGTACAAAGCGAATACATAGCATCAGCCATAGCATCGATATCCCAATAGTCAACCTTAATGAGATTTTCAAGAATCTCACCACATCCAGACTGCTTTGAGATGATACATGGGCAACCACACTGCATTGCTTCAAGAGGTGCAATACCAAAGGGTTCGGATACCGAAGGCATGACGAACACATCACTACGCTTGTAGCACTCGTAAACCTGCTTGCCACGCTGGAAACCAGGGAAGTGACAACGGTCTGCAATACCATACTGCGCAGCCAAGTCAATCATGGCATTCATCATATCGCCCGAACCGGCAAAACAGAAACGAATGTTGTGTGTACGGTCAAGCACTCGCTTGGCAGCCTCGATGAAATACTCAGGACCCTTCTGCATTGTGATACGACCCAAGTAAGTAACCACCTTCTCTTCAGGATTGCGAGTTGAGGGGATGTTGGTGTACTCCTCGCTCAAGGGATAAACCGCATTGTGCATAGCCACACACTTGGCGGGATCCTGATGGTACTGGTTGATGACCGTCTGACGAGTCAGCTCGCTCACACACATAATACAGTCAGCATGATCCATACCATTCTTCTCAATACTGTACACGGTGGGATTCACCTTACCGCGAGAACGGTCGAAATCAGTTGCATGAACATGAATGCAAAGAGGCTTTCCACTTACCATCTTGGCATGAACACCAGCAGGATAAGTCAGCCAGTCGTGAGCATGGATGAGGTCGAACTCCTCACTACGTGCCAAAACACCGGCAATGATAGAGAAGTTGTTGATTTCATCGTGCAAGTTACTGGGATAACCACCGGCAAAACCCATGCAACCCATGTCGTCAAGACCCTGCATATAGTTGAAATCTGCATAGATATGGTCACGGAAACGATAATAATCCTCTGCCGAGTGACCTACCATGCGATCCTTGATCTGGTCATACTGCACATCACGCCATGCGATGGGAACCTGACTCATATTGACAATTTTAAGGAAACCCTCTTCCTCGCCCGTAGGCTTTGGCATACAGAAGGTTGTCTCTATATCGCCTTGCAAGCTCAAACCTTTGGTAATACCATAGGATGCTACAGCAAGACCACCATAAATCTTGGGAGGAAATTCCCATCCGAACATTAAAACTTTCATACCAATAATATTTTTAATATTCGTTATACTTATCCAACAGTTTAACAACACGCATAATCTCGGCCACGTTCATGGCAAACGAAACAGCTCCACGTCCATGGAAGGGAGGGTTACCGTCGAAGAGTTCGGGAATGGTACCAATGCAATGGTAGAACATCTCCTCCTCGTAACCTACCAACTGGCGCTCAATGAAGCCTACCTTGCTACGGCCATACACCTTGAGGCATGCCTCCATGTAGAAACCGCCCAACCAAGGCCAAGCAGTACCCTGGTGGTAAGCATAGTCACGCTGTACCTGAGGACCGACATACATGGGATTGTATCCACCACTCTTGGGAGAGAGAGAACGCAAACCCTTGGGAGTCAGCAACTCCTTGGTACAAAGGTCGAGGATGGTCTTCTTCTGTTTCTGGTCGAGAGGACTGTTGTCGAAAGCAACAGGGAATATCATATTGGGACGTACGCTCCAGTCCATCATCTGGCCATCCACATAGTCAAGCAAATAGCCATGCTGGTTCATGAACACTTCGACGAAACTCTGCTTAATCTTCTGGGTGAAGCTATCGAGCATCATCTCAACTGGCGTATCATTCATTGCGTGGCAAATATCCTGACTGAACTTCATGCAGTTATACCACAAGGCATTGATTTCAACAATATAACCGGAACGAGGAACGATGGGCTTACCGTTAGCAGAACTGTTCATCCATGTCAATGCACGGTCCTGACCACCGGGAGCATAAAGCAAGCCGTTGTCATGAACCTCAAGACCAGGATGGTTACCCAAATGAATCCAATGCATGATATCGCGAACCAAGCGACCATATTTATTATATACGGTCTGCATGTCAGTCAACTTAGCATATTGCTGAATACACCAAACTGCCCAGAGCAAGACGTCGGGCTGACCGATTTCGTAAATCTTCACAGAAAGAGGTTCACCTTCCATAAACTCGCGGATACCCTTCTCGGCAGTTGCCATAACAGCCTCGAACTTGTCAAACTCGCCGTTGGTAATGGTTAGACCGGGCAGAGAGATGAACATATCGCGAGCACGACACTTGAACCAGGGATAACCTGCCAATACATAATCACCGTGATCACGATGCACGATGAACTGGTGTGCGCTGTTTACGAGATTATGATAGAAATTGTCACGGGGAGTACGAACGTTTACCTCGAACTCTGCCAATTCAGGCAACTTCTTGGTATCAGCCTCATCAAGACCGGCGCTGAATACAACGCTCTCACCTTTCTTAATGGTAAACTCAAAATATCCGGGAACATAGAGGTCTTCGTTGCCTGCGTAACCACGCTCCTGCTCCTTGGGATATTCCATGCCACGATACCAGTCAGGACGGAAAACGAATTCGTTCTTCTTGCTGATCTGCATATAGAGGTCGGGATATCCCTTATACATGCTGGTCTTGATACCATTCTTCACTTCCTGGTATTCGCGACTTGCCACGCCATTCTCGTGTGTGAACTCGCGTACACTACGGAAAGCAAGGAAAGGAGTAAGGCGAAGTGTGGTTGCACTATGAGCCTCAAGCAAGGTGTAACGAATAATCAAGCGATTCTCAAAGTGCTGGAAAACCTCTTCGCGCTTCAAGAGCACACCACCTACACGATAGATGGTTGTTGGTACATTCTGGCAATCAAACTCGCGAATGTACTTATGACCGCGAGGTGCAAAATTATTACCTTGGTACTTGTGCAGACCTAAGTTGAACTCGGCTCCGTGCTGAATAACAGTAGCATCGAGCGAACTGAGCAAGACATGATTCTCGTCATCAAGTTCAGGAATTGGTACCACCAAGAGACCATGGTATTTTCTCGTGTTGCAATCCACCAAAGTGGTACACGAGTAGGCTCCAGAACGATTACTTCTCAAAATCTCTTTCTTAATAGAGTCTTCAAGGTTCGTCATCTGAGTCTTGTCGAAACGTAAATAACTCATAGTCGATATGTTTTTTATGGTTTATTTTTGGTTACAATAATAGCCTTTCATGTATTAAGGCATCCAAAATTACAAACTTTTTGCGAGATAGTGAAATTATTACCGTGTTTTTTTTCATTAAATTGTCGAAAAACACTTCATTTGTTTGTCAGAACGAAAGAAAAACACTAATTTTGTGTCATAAAACATAAAAATCTAACTTTTATCAAAATGGCCAAGAAAGACCTACCCTTGAACATAGTTGAGGAAAAACTCTCCATGATCATTGAGCTTCTCACCCCAACCGAGAAGAAGATCATATTGGAGAATACCACTATACAGAACCTCCGCAAGAATGATATTGTCTACAACAATGGCGATGCTCCACGCGACCTAATGTGCATTATTTCAGGCAAAGTAAAGGTCGTAAAAGAAGGCGTAAGCGGACGTAGCCAGTTGCTACGTGTACTGAAACCCATCACCATTACAGGACATCGTGCCTTCTTTGCCAACGAGGTGCATCACACCACGGCATCGGCACTCGAACCCACTGTCATCATTCGCATCCCATTGCACGTCATTGCCGATATCATCCAAGTCAACACTAAATTGGCATGGTTCTTTATCCGCGACTTATCTACCCGTTTAGGCGTTGCCAACGAGCGTACAGTAAACCTCACACAGAAACACGTGCGTGGACGTCTTGCAGAGGCTATCCTCTTCCTTAGGGACACCTATGGATTGGAAGAAGATGGTTGCACACTGAGCATCTATCTCTCGCGTGAAGACATGGCAAACATGTCAAACATGACAACAAGTAACGCCATCCGCACTCTCAGTGCATTTGCCCAGGAAAAACTCGTTGCCATTGATGGTCGCAAGATAAAGCTTATTGACGTGGCTGAGTTGGAGAAAATCAGCAAGTTCGGATAACAATCCCCCTCTATTGGCGAAGCTCCCCATTGCCTAAGGAAAACAAAAAAAGAGCAAACAAGGTTTTGATACAGAATGGGCGGAGGAATCGTGTGATTAGGTTCACTACATCAGCAACGATTTCATTTTCACAATCTCTGCAACCTTTTCTTCCATTGGAAGAGAAGCATCCACCCAATGGATAGGAATATTGCGTCGTTGTTCCATGCCACGGAACCATGTCATCTGGCGCTTGGCAAATTGATGGATAGCAATTTCCAATTGACGGAACATCTCTTCGTAGCTTAACTGTCCAATGCAATATAGGGTGACAAACTTGTATTCAAGACCATAATAAAGAAGGTCGTCAGCAGGTACAGTCTTAAGCAGATTGCGGATCTCATCAACCATGCCCTCCTCCAAACGCTTCTTCAGTCGATTGGTAATCTTTTCCCGGCGAAGGTCACGGTCGATATTCACGCCAACGGTCAGGCTGTCAAGCTGTGGAAACTCACGTTCGTCGATACGGTTTTCCTTGTAGTATTGCTGTATTTCAATGGCACGAATGGCACGCTTAGTTGTATCTACATCAGTAGTGTTATGTAGTGATTTATAAGTCTTTAGAATCTCGGTAAGTTCTTCGAGCGACTTACCTTCAAGACTGGTCCTGAGTTCCTTGTTTTCGGGAACCGGCACCATCTTGTAACTCTTCAAAACCGACTCAATATACAATCCTGTTCCTCCACACAGAATGGGCAACTTCCCACGGCTAACGATGTCATTGTATGCCGTCCAGAAGTCTTGCTGATACTGAAAAAGATTATACTTCTCGCCAGCATCAAGGATATCAATAAGGTGATAGGGAATCTGTACCCCATCAACATTATAGTCAGCAAGGTCCTTGCCTGTTCCAATGTCCATGCCACGATATACCTGACGACTATCAGCACTAATGATTTCAGCATTACCCAATCGAGCAGCCAAATGAGCAGCCAAATCCGTCTTTCCACTTGCAGTAGGGCCAAGAATGGTAATAATATCGTAAGTCATGGAGAAGAAATTTAATTGTCTGGAGAAGAACTATGAACTATGGACTATGAAGGCCGAAGGGCTCGACGAAGTCAACTATGAACTTTGAACTTTGAACTATGAACTATGAACTATGAAGGCCGAAGGGCTCGACGAAGTCAACTATGAACTATGAACTATGAACTATGAACTAAAAAAGCCACCCAAGGCAAAAATGCCAAGGGTGGCTATATTATTTACCTAAGTAAATCTCAACTGATTAGCAGTTCTCTGAGAAGTACTTGATGGTGCGAACCATCTGTGAGGTGTAGCTGTTCTCGTTGTCATACCAAGAAACAACCTGTACCTGATAGGTATCGTCATCGATCTTGCTAACCATGGTCTGGGTAGCGTCGAAGAGAGAACCGAACTTCATACCGATGATATCGCTTGATACGATCTCATCCTCGGTGTAACCGAAGCTCTCGGTCTGAGCAGCCTTCATAGCAGCGTTGATACCCTCCTTAGTGATGTCCTTACCCTTAACAACAGCTACCAAGATAGTGGTAGAACCGGTGGGAGTAGGAATACGCTGTGCAGAACCGATCAACTTACCGTTCAACTCGGGAATTACGAGACCGATAGCCTTAGCAGCACCAGTTGAGTTGGGAACGATGTTCTGAGCACCAGCACGTGAACGACGGAGGTCGCCCTTACGCTGAGGACCGTCGAGAATCATCTGGTCGCCAGTGTAAGCGTGGATGGTAGACATGATACCG
>JAZUKS010000059.1:0-8553 GCA_045643405.1 Bacteroidaceae bacterium
GGCGCGGGCAAAGAAATGACCACGAGCACCGAAGCAAAGCTCAGCGGGACGGAAGGGATCCTCTACGGTTCCGTAGGGAGATGACTTGCTGACAAAACCGCGTGGGCTGGTAGGACTGTACTGTCCCTTGGTAAGACCGTAGATGCGGTTGTTGAGCAGAATCATATTGAGGTCGATGTTACGACGGTTAGCGTGGATGAAGTGGTTACCACCAATAGCCAAACCATCACCATCACCGCTGATCTGCCAAACGGCAAGCTTGGGATTGGTAACCTTGCAGCCAGTTGCGATAGCAGCAGCACGGCCGTGAATGGTATTCATACCATAGGTAGCCATGTAGTGAGGCAAACGGCTTGAACAACCGATACCTGAGATAACAGCAATATCCTGAGGTGCAACGCCAATCTCAGCCATTGCCTTATGGAGTGATGAAAGGAAGAAGTGGTCACCACATCCAGGACACCAACGTGGCTGTCCTTTCTTATAATCTGAAGCTGTATATGTTGACATAGTTTTATGCTTTGTTTTTTTCCTATCCAGTATATCTATTCTTCTAGATATTCTAGTTTAGATTAATTTTGTAAATGCCTCTACGAGTTCAGCCACCTTGAAGGGCTGACCCTTAACCTCATTGAACTGAGCGGGAACGAAACCGTCAACCTTCATGCGAAGCCATGCAGCCAACTGACCCATGTTCTGCTCTGCTACAACTACCTTGGGATACTTCTTGAGTACCTCGGTAGTGTTCTTGGGAAGAGGATTGATGAAGCGGAAGTGAGCCATTGCCACCTTCTTGCCAGCAGCACGCATCTCATCCATTGCAGCACGCAAGTGACCGTAGGTACCACCGAAGCCAACGATGAGCAAGTCTGCGTCATCCTTGTCGCCCAATACCTCAAGATCGGGAACTTCAATGTTATCAATCTTAGCCTGACGCTTGCGAGTCATCAAATCGTGGTTATCGGGTGCAGTAGAGATAGCACCGGTCTTATCGTCCTTCTCCAATCCACCCAGGATGTGCTCGAAGCCCTGACGACCGGGAACTGCCCAGTAACGAGTACCGTTCTCAGCACGCATATAGGGAGTCCAAGTGCCCTTCATCTCTTCGGGAACATAGGGAGGATTGATAGCGGGATATTCTGCGAGGTTAGGCAACTTGAAAGCACCTGAACCATTAGCAACATAAGCATCGGTCAGCAATACAACGGGAGTCATGTGCTCAAGAGCCATCTTGCTGGCATCGTAAGCAGCATCGAAGCAGTCGGTAGGACTGGTTGCTGCGATAACGGGCATGGGACTCTCACCGTTACGGCCAAAGAGTGCCTGCAACAGGTCGGTCTGCTCGCTCTTGGTGGGAAGACCAGTAGCAGGACCACCACGCTGAACGTCGAGTACTACCAAGGGAAGCTCCATGATAACTGCCAGGTTCATTGCCTCACTCTTCAAGCAGACACCAGGACCTGAGGTAGAGGTAACGGCCAAAGCACCGGCAAATGAAGCACCTACAGAAGATGCACAACCAGCAATCTCATCCTCGCACTGAACGGTGGTTACACCCAAGCTCTTGTGCTTTGAAAGCTCGTGCAATACGTCGGTAGCGGGAGTGATAGGATATGAACCCAAATAGAGCTTCAAACCAGCCTTCTCGGCTGCTGCAATGAAACCGTAAGCGGTAGCCTTGTTACCGGTGATGTCCATGTAACGTCCGGGAACCTTGTTCTTGGTCTCAATGCGGTAAACGTTTGCTACGCTTGAATGAGTATTGTGTCCGTAGTCATAACCAGCCTGAATAACCTTGATGTTAGCATCAGCTACACCTGGTTTCTTGGCAAACTTCTCACGGAGGAAGTTATAAGCGATTTCGAGGTCGCGGTCGAAGAGCCAGCAAACAAGACCCAAGGCAAACATGTTACGGCACTTCATGATGCTCTTCACATCCATGCCGCTATCCTTGAGGCAATCCTTTACCATAGTGGTAAGAGGACATGCGATGACACGATCGGGATCGAGATTCATCTCAGCCAAGTAGTCCTCGCTCTTGAAAGCTGCCTTCTCAAGGTCCTTGGGACCGAAAGAGTCGGTATCGATAATGATGGCAGCATTGGGCTTAGCGTATTTCAGCTGAGTCTTGAGTGCAGCTGCATTCATAGCCACCAATACATCACAAAGGTCACCAGGAGTGTAAACCTGACCAGCACCAATGTGAACCTGGAAACCAGACACACCGGTCAGCGAACCTTGCGGGGCGCGGATGTCGGCGGGATAGTCGGGGAATGTACTGATACTGTTTCCTACGGTTGCAGAAACCGTAGAAAAAATGTTTCCGGCCAACTGCATACCGTCTCCGGAGTCACCAGAGAAGCGGACAACAACCGATTCTCTCTCTTTTACCTCTAATGAATCTGCCATAATAAATATAGTTTATTATCTTTTTACCTTTTGTACTGTGCGCAAAGTTATTAAATATTATTTATTTATAGAAGAAAAACATCAAAATAATGTGTTTTCTTTTGATTTTTTAGCAAAATGTAAGTGAAATAAGTGAAAAAGCAACAATTTGGATAGGTCTTTGTATTGACTATTCCTTTGTTTCTTAATTTCAGTTTTTATCTCGCTTTCTTTTTTTGCGCCTTGCGCGTCTTAGTACCCCCGCCGGGAATCGAACCCGGATCAAAGGTTTAGGAAACCTTCGTTCTATCCATTTAACTACAGGGGCATCATACTCGCGCGTACCTATATTATAATACGCGCGAGTGTGTGTGAGGTTATTTCTTACTTCTCCTCCTTCTTAGCGTCCTTCTTCTTGCTCATGGTCAAGTAAGCGGTAGGAGCTGCGATGAAGATAGAAGACAAGGTACCGAAGATTACACCGAGAATCATTGCGAAGGCGAAGCTGCGGATGCTGGCACCACCGAGGCAGAAGATTACTGCCAGTACGATGAATGTACTGATAGAGGTGTTCAAGGTACGAGTCAAAGTGGTGTTCAAAGACTCGTTGAAGAGTTCCTTCTTGTCGCGCTTGGGATGCAAGCCGATGAACTCACGGATACGGTCGAATACAACCACCTTATCGTTGATAGAGTAACCGATAGCAGTCAGCACGGCACCGATGAAGGTCTGGTCGATCTCGAGTGAGAAGGGCATCCAACCCCAGCAGATAGCGTACATACCCAAGATGAGGATGATATCGAGCACCAAAGCTGAGATAGCACCTACTGAGAAGGCTACGTTGCGGAAACGGATCAAGATGTACAAGAAGATAGCTACGAATGCCAGGATGACACTCCAGATAGCACCCTTGGTGATGCTGTCAGCCACTGAAGGACCTACCTTCTGGCTGCTTACGATAGAACCACCATCGCGAACATCGCGGTTGATGAAGGTAGCCAGGTCGAGGTCTGCTGCCAAGAGGTTTGCACCCTTCAAGGTCTCGTAGAGCTTAGCCTCAATCTCGCTGTCAACCTCAAGGCCGTCCTCAGCGATGCGGTAGTTGGTACTGATACGGATGGTCTTGCCCTCGGTACCCAAAGCGATAGCGCTGGTGTTGCTCTCGGGGAATGCGTTAGTCAGGAGACCACGTACGTTCTCGGGCTGAACCTCCTTGTCGAACATTACAACGAAGTTGCGACCACCGGTGAAGTCGATACTCTTGCTGAAGCCGCGAACAACCATGAAGCCAATGCTGATAACAGCCAAGACACCGAATACGGCGAAGCTCTTCTTCCAAGCGTTCATGAACTTGTATGCGGGGTTCTTGAAGAACTTGCTAGCCAAGGGAGTGGTGAAGGTGAGGTTCAACCACTTGTCCTTCTTCATGCGTGCCTCATAGATGATGCGGGTCAGGAATACTGCGGTGAAGAAGCTGACAACGATACCGATGATAAGGGTGGTAGCAAAACCACGGATAGGACCTGTACCGAAGTTGAAGAGGATGATACCAGTAATGATAGAGGTCAAGTTAGAGTCGAAGATGGCGCTGAATGCGTTGCTGTAACCATCGGCAAGAGCCTCGCGGGTACGCTTGCCAGCCTTCAATTCCTCCTTGGTACGCTCGTAGATAAGCACGTTAGCATCCACAGCCATACCGAGTGACAATACCATACCGGCGATACCACTCATGGTCAATGCTGCCTGGAAGCTGCTCAATACACCAATGGTGAAGAACAAGTTCAGGATCAATGCACAGTTGGCAACCATACCGGGAGTAAAGCCGTACATCAAAACCATGTAGAGCATCAAGATAACGAATGCGATGATACAGCTCCACATACCCTGGTTGATTGACTCATTACCCAGTGAAGGACCAACGATCTCCTCGCTTACGATGTGTGCGGGAGCAGGCATACGACCTGACTTCAATACGTTAACCAAGTCACGGGTTTCCTCGGGAGTGAAGTTACCGGTAATCTCAGAAGAACCGCCGGTAATCTCGTTCTGTACGTTGGGAGCGGTATATACGTGATCATCCAATACGATGGCGATAGGACGCTTAACGTTAGCCTTGGTGATTGCTGCCCAACGGCGAGCACCATCAGCATTCATGGTCATGCTTACAGCAGGACGCTTGTGCTGGTCGTAAGTCTCGGTTGCGCTGCTTACTACATCACCCTCGAGAGCGGCACGGCCGTTCTGCTCGGTAACCTTCAAGGCATAGAGTTCGTAGTACTCAGTTTTGTCGGCAGGCTTAACACCCCAAACCAACTTCATCTTGTTGTCAGTCAAGACGCGCTGAACGCGGTCGCTCTGCAACATGTCGTTGATGCGTTCGATGTTGTACTTGGGAGCAATACCTACTACACAAGCGCTGCTTCCGGGAAGACGACCGGGAGAGAGCAGGCTGAAGAGAGGATTGTTCTTGTCATTGCTAACAGCCTGGGCAGCGGGAGCATTGCTGTCGGTATTGGTCTTACCGCTCAATGCAGCAGCCATGTTGGTTGAATCAGCGGGAGCAGCAGTTGAGTCAGCAGCAGCTACGGCAGTTGAATCGGCTGCTACAACCTCGGTGCTGGTACCAGCCTTCTCCTCAGCAATAATCTTGTTGATCTGGTTCAATACAGGCATAGCCTCCTCGGTGAGGTGACAAGCCCAGAACTCGAGGTTGGCACTACCCTGCAACAAGGTACGAACACGCTCGGGCTCCTTGATACCGGGAAGCTCGATCATGATGCGACCCTCCTGGCCTTCGAGGCGCTGGATGTTGGGCTGAGCCACACCAAACTGGTCAATACGGTTGGTAAGAATGTTGTATGCATTCTCGATAGATGAAGTAACCTCCTCGCGCAATACCTTCTCAACTTCCTTGTCGGTGCTCTTGGGGTTCACCTTGTCGCGAAGCTGCTGTGTTGCGAATACAGAAGCCAACTTACCCTCACCAGCGCTCTTTGCATAGTTGCTGATGAACAAATCAATCACTTCTCCGCCATTCTTGGCGTCAGCCTGTGCTGCCTCGATTGCCTTCTTGAAGTTCTCGTCGGTTGCCTCCTTGTGGTCAGACAATGCCTTCAATACATCGGGCACACCTACCTCGAGGATAACGTTCATACCGCCTTCCAAGTCCAGACCGAAACCGAGACCCAGTTCGCGAACATCCTTCATTGACCACAACAGGAAGGTATCCTTCTGCAGTACAGAATCCTGATACTGCTCGGCTGCCTTTTGGCCCTTTGTAGTCGCAATCTCATCCACTTGACTCTTGAAGTTTCTGCTCTTCACGGTAAACATGAGATAGAAACAGCAAATGATAGTCAGTGCAACAGCAATTAGCTTTACAAATCCTTTGTTTTGCATGTTTTTAATTAGTTATTTTGTTTTTATTTTTATCGTTTGATTTTCGGACACGCCAAAAAATGTGCGCAAAGATACGCATTTTTTTTCAGTTTTTCATACTTTTTTCTTAATTATTTAAGGTATAGAGGGCGAATTACTCTATTTTAAGCCACGAAACAAGCGGATAATGGTCCGAAGTACTAACAGTATTGTCAATATGTGTATTGTAGCTTTGCCAGTGTTCGCTCATGAAGAGATGGTCGATTCGCACCCAAAATCCCTTTTGGTTGTACGAGATGCCCATGCCGCTTCCGCTCTGTCGGAAGGCACTTGTCAGGCGGCTTTTCAGTCTTTGGTATGTGTACGAGATGGGTGTGTCGTTAAAGTCACCACATAGCAAGATGGGAATGTTGGGATGTCTGTCAATGAAACTGACCAGCGAGTCGACCTGAGGACCACGGTAGGCGGCACTCGCGCTGAGCAGGTTTCCTAAGTTCTGTCCGGTAGTCTTCAACTTGTTTACTTCACGGTTTTCGATGGACTCCAGGTATTCCTTCTTTGACTTATCCTCAAGATGGTTGCTTTCAAGGTGATTGTTGATGAGCAGGATGGTGTCATTGCCCATCTTCAGTTTGTACCATTTACTGCCATTTCCTTTGCATCCCTCAAATATTCTTGATTCATAAGGGATAGTGTCCATCTCGATGATGGGAAATCGCGTCATAATGCTTCTTCCATTATAACCATCTATTTGATAACCTGCACTATCTACGTAATTCAGGAAGCTATCTGGACATTGCGATTCCAAATATCCCTCTTGCAGGCAAATGATGTCTGCATCGCAGGTTTTAAGGTACTCAAGTGTAAGTCTTTTTGCTTCTACCCTATCCTTGTTGACAAGGCCGAAATTGTCAATATTCCAAGTCACCAGTTTGATGCAACCCGGAGGCACTTCCTTACTGAAACTGATGGGGAAATAATCTAAAAGGAAACTTATGCAAGGCAACAAGCCTGCCAAGGGAATCCACGCCCTTTTGTAGTTGACGGGCAACCAAATGAATACGAAGATGAGATCGAGAATCACAAAACCGGGGAAAAACAAGCCCATCAATGCCAGTTTTGGCGATGATTCCGGATGCAGCCAGGTACTCATGCAACACAGCCAAAGCAACACGATGGCGAAGATATTTCCGCCTAAAACTGCGTGCTTGACGTATTTCTGAAGTTTTGCCTTAGCCATCCTATCTCCCAAAAGTTCGTATAAGGTGGAATGTGATGCAATCCGCCTTAATTTCTTCTATAGTTATCAAATGACACGAAAGTAGCGCCTCCGCCTTGTCTCTTCTTCTTCTCCTTGTTTCTCCAATAAAGGATGAGCAACAAAGCAAATACCATGCCTCCAAGATGGGCAATGTGTGCCACTCCATCGTGTGCCCTTGTCACTACCGACATGATCTCGATAACGGCATAAACGCATACGAAGTACTTGGCTTTGATGGGGACGGGAATGGGGAAGATGAACATGCGCTCGTTGGGATAGAGCATGCCAAATGCCAGTAGAATACCGTAAATGCAACCTGACGCTCCCACACAACTCCAATGTGACAGGTAAGAGGCAAGCGATACGGGACGGTCGTAACCCTCGAGCGTGATGCACTTGATGAAACCGTCGCCTTGCGGAACGTCGAAGACGTCGAGGTTTAGGTAATGAATGTATTGCGCCACCTCCTGGCAGATTCCGGCCCCTATTCCACATACAAGGTAGAAAATGATGAAGCGATTCGTTCCGAGTGTACGTTCTATGATTCCGCCAAACATCCAAAGGGCAAACATGTTGAGCAGGATGTGCTCAATACTGCCATGAAGGAACATGTAGGTGATGAATTGGTGAGGGTAGAACTCTTCTGCCATGAAAAAGTGTAAACTGCAATACTCGTCAAGATTGATGCCTTGACGAGGCAATACAAATTCGCCGGCGATGAACACCAGGAAGTTTATGATGAGTAGGTTTTTGACTACTGGAGGGATGCCTCTCATAATAAGTAAACTCTTTATTATAAATTCGTTTTAGTTGATCCTGTTAGGCAGGACTTGTTCTTGAAATTGGTGCAAAATTAGTCAAAATAAAGTATAGAAACGCAAAAAACGGTACTAATCACACTTTTTTTTGCTTTTTTTATTGTTTTTTTTGCTTTTTTTCTTTGGTAAACGAACTATAATACATAAATTTGCCAAGTAAACACAAGGTTTTCTAGCGGATAAGTCTTGAGAATTTTGCCATTTACGAATTTAGGAGAACAAACCCTTTAAAAAACATAATATTATGAACAAGACAGATTTGACAAACAAGATTGCAGAGGCTGCTGGTTTGAGCAAGGCTGATGCAAAGAAGGCTCTTGACGCTACTCTTGATGCTATTTCTGAGGCATTGAAGGCAGATGACAAGGTTGCATTGGTAGGTTTTGGTACTTTCTCAACCGGCGTTCGTCCCGCTCGTCAGGGTAAGAACCCCAGAACCGGCGAGATTATCACTATCGCTGAGAAGAAAGTTGCTAAGTTCAAGGCTGGTGCTGATTTGATTTAATCGGACGCATATTTAGCAAAATACAAAAGTGATTGTGTCAATCGTCATCCCGACGTTTGACACTTTTTTGTTCGCCCAGCACGAACGTATTCTAACGGGTGTAAGTCCCCAAGCCGCCTTAACAGTGGGAAGGCTACAGCCGAAAGCAAGGGTGTCCATCGTGAGGTGGAATCTGAAGGAAGCCGTAGGCAAACATCTGCCCC